>JAMOQE010000015.1 GCA_027064165.1 Thermodesulfatator sp.
ATGAATATTAATAATTCTGTTTTCAAACTCCTTCACAAATTGTCCACTTAAAATTTGCATGTATCTTGCAAGTATAACAAGGTCTATACCTTCTTTTTTAAGAAGCTCTATTTCCTTCTTCTCCACCTCAAGCTTATTTTCTTTTGTTTTTGGGAAATGGTAATAAGGTATACCATACATTTCTGCAATGGGTCTCAAATCTTCATGATTGCTTACAATGAGCTTTACTTCTCCACCCCTTAGTTCTCCAGCTTTAAAGCGATAAAGAAGGTCATAAAGGCAGTGATCATAGCGGGAAACAAAGATAGCCACTTTCTGTACATCTGTATTAAACCTTACCTGGTAGTTCATTTGAAACTTCTCAGCAATGGGTGAAAAGGCTTTACTAATTTCTTCCTTTGGAATGACAAAGCCTTCAAGGTCCCATTCAATTCTTGCAAAGAAGATGAGCTTCTGATAGTCAATGTGCTGGTCTGCATGCAGGATGTTTCCTCCATTTTCAGCAATAAAGCGGGTTATCTCAGCAAGAATCCCCTTCCTGTCAGGACAGGAGATGAGAAGGATGGCTGTCTCCTTTTCTTCTTTTACCATGGCAAGGCTCTCCTTTTTCTGGCAACTTCTTTTCTGCGTTTTTTGTAATACCTTTCTTCTTCACTGAAAATGCATCCGCAATAGGATTGCCTGTAAAGACCGAGTTTTACCGCTTCGTCCTGCCCTTCTTTAAAGCCTACTCTGAAGTCTTCATAATAAAAAGGTACACCATATGTTTGGGCAAGACCTTCTCCAATCTCTTTAACCAGCTGATGCAGTTGATAAGGGCTGTAAAGGATGGTGGTGGTAAAGGCCTCTGCTCCAAGCTCCTTTGCCAGCTTTGCTGTTTGAGAGAGCCTCAAATAATAGCAGGCCTCACACCTTCTGGGATATTCATAGTAGGGAGTAATGCTTTTCATATATTCTCGCAGGCCGTAGTGTTTTTCATAAATTACTTCCAGATGCTCTATCTCTGCAAACTCTTCCACTGCTCTTAATCTTGCCCTGAATTCTCTATAGGGATGGATGTTGGGATTAAAGAAGAAACCCTTCACTTCAAAGCCTTTTTGTCTAAGCACTTTTAAAGGATAGATGGTGCATGGCCCGCAGCAAATGTGCAGTAAAATCATATCAAATTTTTAATCTTAATATAAATTAAGCTTTTTAGCAAGGTGCTACAGTGGTATAATATCAGATAAATAATATGCAGCTAAAAAAGTTTTTCCCCAATATTTTAAGCCTTTTCAGAATTATTGATGCAATCCTTCTGGTTTTTCTCTGGAAATTTTCTTTGGATGCCTCAATCTTTATTTTACTTGTTTCCTTGGGAATTTTGAGTGATTTTTTAGATGGTTTTCTTGCAAGGCAATTTAAAGTTACTTCAAGACTGGGGGCTCTTCTTGATCCTATAGCTGATAAAGTCTTTGTAAATACACTTTTTCTGCTTCTTTATCTGGAGAAACTTATTCCTTTTTATTTCTTGTTCCTTGTTATTTTGCGAGATGTTTTAATATTGATAGGTGCCGCGGTTCTTTTGAAAAGAAAGAGAAGCTTTACTCCTGCTCCGCTTTTTGTGGGTAAGCTCTGTACTTTTTTTCTTATGCTCTTTCTTTTTTCTGCATGGATGCACTGTTATTTTGGCTTTTTTAGCATTCAATTTTTACATATTCTTATGAAGATATCCTTGGTGCTGGTTGTGTTTTCAGCTTTTTCTTATGCAAAGGCCTTTTTTACACAGGGTATGAAATGAAGTGGAGTTCCTCTGTTATCTCAACAAGTTTTACTTTCACGAGTTTCCCTTTAAGTTCCGGATTTTCTGGGAGGCCTTTTACATAGAGAGTAATATAGTTTTCAGAAAGAGCTTTCCATCCTTTATTTGAGGATTTTTCCAGCACAGCACTTACAACCTTTCCCTTCTGGTTTTCAAGAAATTCTTTTCGTTTTTTCACAAAAAGCCTTTTTAAGGCCTGATAACGTTTTTTTATCTCTTCTGGATTTACTTTTGGTTTCATATCCCATGCCTTGGTGCCAGGTCTTGGTGAAAAGCTAAAAATGTGAAGCCAGTTAAGAGGGGAATTTGAAATGAGTTTATAAGTTTCTTCAAAGTCTTCCTCTGTTTCGGTGGGAAAACCTACCATCACATCTGCTCCAAAAGTGGCACTCGGGAAAATATCGTGAAGCCTTTTAAGAATCACAAGGTATTCCTCCCTGGTATAGTCCCTTCCCATAAGTTTGAGAATTCTGTTTGAGCCGCTCTGAAGCGGAATGTGAAAGTGAGGAACAATAAACTTGCTGGATTTAAAAAAATCAAGGAGTTCTTTATCAAGTTCCTTTACTTCAATGGAGGAAAGCCTCAGGTGAAAAGTTTTTTTGAAACTGGAGAGAAGCTTTTCAATGGCTTCCAGCAGGTTTATTAATTTCTGGCGGGGGGATAGGTCTTTTCCCCATTTTCCGAGATGGATTCCTGTGATTACAAATTCTTCATACCCAGCCTGGACAAAGAGCTCAATTTGTTTGAGGACAAGTTCAGGGGGCACACTTCTTGGAGCACCTCTTGTAAACGGAACAATGCAATAACTGCAGAATCTGTTGCACCCATCCTGGACCTTTACAAATGCCCTTGAGTGGGAGGGGAAGCTTTTAAGGAGGAGTACCTCGCAAGGGCCTTTCTCGGGAAGCTTTCCCACCATTACAACGGGGAATTTTGGAGAATGGGTTTGTTCAAGCTTTTTTAAAATTTCAGGAAGTTTTAACTTTTCCTGATGTCCCAGGATGAGAAGATTTTTAATGCCCTGTTTTTCAGCCCAGGCCTTTGCTTCCTTAGCAAATCTTTGAGAATAGCATCCAGCAAGTACAAGATACCTTGCAGGAAGTTTTGCCCACTTTTTCAAAATTTTCCTGCACTCAGCTTCTGCCTTTTCAGTGACAACGCAGCTATTAAGGATAAGAAGAGAGGCTTCTTCTGGAGAGGATGGAAAGAACCCTGCACTACCAAGGGCTTCTCCTATGAAAACACTTTCCACCTGATTAACCTTGCAACCAAGAGTTTTTATAAAAAAGCCCTTTTTCATGAAGTGACTCTGTTTAAAAAAGCTTTTATAGCCTTTTTAAGATAATATTGATATCGCCTCTCTCCAATCCCTCTTCTTCCAAAAACAAAGTTAAATTCACTTACAAGAGGCTCATTCCCTTTGAAAAGGAAATCTATGGCTACTAAATTAAATCCTGTTTTCTGTATAATTTCTTGGGTAAGTTCAATCACTTTCTTTTTAAGCCCCTTCTTCGGACAGGCAATTATTTCTCCTCCCTGAGCAAGGTTTTTTTTGAAGCCTCCTTTCCTGAAAAATACAAAGACTTTCTCTCCTATTACCACAGCCCTTGCGTCAAATTCTGTGGGAATAAATTCCTGAAGGAGGAAACCAAATTTTCCGCTCCTTTCCCATGCTTTAACCTGTTTAAGAGCTTCTTTAAATTCTTTTTCTGTTTTTATAAAATAAACCTCGCTTCCTTCATTTCCGTAGTTGCCTTTGAGCACGAGAGGGAATTTGATCTTTAAAGGCCTTTTATAGGGAGTTTCTTCAATTCCGCAAAGCCTTGGCACAAGAATGGTTTCAGGATAAGGCAGGCCAAGATTTTTGAGAAGTAAAATCTGCCCGATTTTCCCGGGATAGAGAAATCTTAATGTGTATTCCGGAAACACTGGAATACTGGCATTTTTTACAAAAAAATAAAGTTCAGGAGAGATAGTGGCAGGAAAGATCACTGCTTTTGCTTTAAGTAGGGAAGAAAAAATTTTTTCAGTTAAAGGCTCAAATTGAAATAGATTAAGATCTGCCTTGAATGTAGGTAAAAAAGAGACAATC
>JAMOQE010000016.1 GCA_027064165.1 Thermodesulfatator sp.
CCCTTTCTACAGCCAAATAGGGAACTTTAAATTCCTCTGCAATCTCTTTAAGAGGGGCAATGTTTTTCCTTGCAGAAATTCCAAGAATCCTGAATTTATCAGGATATTTTCTCACCAAATCAAGTGCAGAACTTCCAATTGAGCCAGTTGCTCCAAAAATTACTAAAGATTGCATAGGCTTTATTGAGGAATTACAGGAAGGCCCTTGGGAGGTGTGGGAATGTTTTCTCCTGAGGGCTTAACCTTTTTCTCCTTTTTAATTGAAGGAGCTTTTAAAAGGGGAGACTTTGTTTTATTTACATAAATTTTGGTAAGAATGAGGGAATTTAAAAAGAAAAGCACCACCAGAACCATGGTAACTTTATTTAAAAAATTGCCAGGCCCTTCTCCTCCAAAAATGGCTTCAGCTCCTCTAAAAACAACTCCATACTCAGAGCCCTTGGTAATGTTTACCAGCACAATCAGAGTTATCAAAACAGCCAGAATTATCTGGGTAATTGTAAAAAGGGATTCCATCTTTCCCTCCCAAATTTTATCTAAATGGAAAGAGCTCTACTCCATTAAGCCCGGCCACAGGCTCTGTAAGCCGCATCTTGCCAGTTTTTATCCAGTCTTTCAAGATTTCTGCAATTTTCCTTGCCTTATAAAGGCTTGAAACAGGGTGCGTGGGAACCTCTTTTCCCAGAATATTAATTTTCCCACTTTTCAACTCGGCATAGCTTACAATACCATAATTTCTGTGGATACCATTTGGATAATCATAGGAAAAGTCAACTATGGGAGCAAAAAGCTCCTCATCTGAAAGTCCTGCCCATTCTGCCACCTGTTCGTTTAAAATGGGGATGGGAATTCCTATGCCTACAGCAAGAGAAGCACCGTAGCCAGTAATACTCACTCCCACAAGCCACTCAGGGCTCATTTCCTTGAGATTCCCCATTACCATAAGGGTAGCTCCTGGCTGAAGCGGAGCGCCCTTTTCAGTCCTCTTCACATCTGTCTTGAACTGCGTTCCTGCCCAGACTACATAGCCCTGTGCACCACCAAGAAAAATTCTCGTGCCTATGCCAATGGTTTTTAAATAAGGGTCCTTCAAAAGCGGAGAAAGACAACCTGCAGTGGCATAGTTGGCATTTCCTATATTGGGCTTTAAAACTCCCATGTAGGTGTAAAGGATTTTATCTGAAAGATTTATGGCTACATTGTAATTTTGATAAGCATTTCGTGGATTGCAGAGAATCGCATCTTTCAAATCATGGATGGTAATCTCTTTTTCCAAGCTTTTTCTGGGATAGCAGTGCGTTCCATAGCCAAGGGCTTTGAGATGAATCTTTTTTCCTGCCACAAGGTCGTGAATTACATGGCCTCCGCCATAGAGAAATTGACCAGGGAATACTTTATTTAAAGGATCATCCTCTCTCAGCTCTGTAGCTCCAAGGTAAATGTCCACAGCGGCTATTCCACCGTAAGCAGGAACTCCGTTAAGCCACACTTTATAAGCCTTAATGGTGGGAACAGAGTGCCCAAAATTAAGAAACACACCCGAAGAGCACATGGGAGAAAAAGTGCCCGTGGTAACCACATCCACTTCTTTGGCAGCCTTAACAGGCCCAACCTCCTTCACAAGAGAGGAAAACTCTTCAGCAGTAAGGACAACTACCTCTCCCTTTTCAATCCTCTCGTTAATTTCGTCTATGGTTCTTTTTACTTTAAATTCCCTCGCCATGGTTTCATCCTTTATATATTTTTTATTTTTTATTCTATCATAGCCACTATTTTATGACCCATGAC
Organism: Thermodesulfatator sp.; assembly: GCA_027064165.1. Classification (GTDB taxonomy): domain Bacteria; phylum Desulfobacterota; class Thermodesulfobacteria; order Thermodesulfobacteriales; family Thermodesulfobacteriaceae; genus Thermodesulfobacterium. The sequence goes on from JAMOQE010000016.1 coordinate 1,789, forward strand.
TTCCAGATCCGAAGCAATTTTTTCAAGGCCTATTTTTTCAAGCCTGATGAAGTATACCTTTTCTCCGTTTATATTTACATCCATCCCTATGGAGATGATCTTGCCCCCTTCTTTTTTTATTACTTCAAGCACTTCGTCCAGGTTATCGTTTTTTGGCACTACATCTATCCTGGAAGAGGCCTTTAGAATGCCCATAAGTTCTATAAAGGCCTCCAGAATGTCAGTCACCGTGATGATGCCAACCAGCTTTCCCTGGCTTATTACAGGAATACCGCCGATTTTATACTTGTAAATAATTTTTGCAGCCTCGTCAATTGAAGCCTCGGGGTCTATGGTAATGGGATTGAGAATCATTACCTCTTTCAGAGGAAGCTTGAGTTTATCAGGATAAAGATAGGGGCGAAGATTGCTTTCTGTTACAAAGCCTACAAGTCTTCCATTGTCAACTACTGGAAGATGCCTTATGTAATGCTTTTTCATAAGCTGAATAGCATCTTCCACTGTATTTTCCGGGCCTACAGTAATCACATCAGTTACCATCCAGTTTTTAACCTTCATCAAGGCAGGGCCCCCGTAAAGAAACACTTTTTCACACTATAACACAAAAATTGAAAATGTAAAAGGATAGCCAATGACTTTGTAGCATACAAGTTGTAACTTTTTTAAAAAAGGTTAATTTAAAAAGTATATGAAAACCCGGGGAAAAGTTCAAAGAATTAAGTGGAATTATTCAAACTTTGTAAAAATTCCTTCCGAATTCAAACCTTATCTCTGGGAATACGAAAAAACAGCCCCTCTTGAAATCTTAATTTTAAGAGTTCTTACCTATGGAAATTTTGAAGAGTTGAAAAAAATCTATTCATTATATCCTGAGGAAACCTATAAAATAGCTTTTAAATATCCTGAAATCAAAAGAGGAGTAAAATTCTGGATAAAAAAATGGAGAAACTCCTAACCCTTACTCAGGAAATTCAAAAAAATTTCAAAAATTTTTACTTAGCAGGTGGTACTGCTATAATGTTTAAGTTCAATCATCGTAAAAGTGAAGATTTAGATTTTTTTTCCTATCGTTCTTTTTCTTTTTCCAGGCTTTCTCAAAAAGTAAGGAGACTCTTTAAAATTGAAAAAGAAGAAAGAGGAGAGGATAACATAGATTTCTATATAAATGGAGTAAGAGTTTCTTTTGTATTTTTTCCTTTTAAAAACATCAAAAGGCTTGAAAAGTTTAGAGGGGTTAAAAAAGCTTCTGATTTTGATATATTTCTTAATAAAATTTATGCTGCTGGAAGACGCATAGACTGGAAAGATCCCTATGACTGTGCTTTTCTATATAAAGTTTATAAATGGGACTTGAAAGAAATTAAGAAAAGTTTTGAGAAAAAGTTTCCAGGACAAAGCTACGAAATTTATTTAGGAGCATTGCTTAATTTTGAAGACTATCCTTCTCTACCGGCATGGGTAAAAGAAGAATTACTGCACTTACTTCCAGAAAGTTAATAAAATTACTTACAGTTTTTCCCATTCAAAGGCAACTATGTTTCTCTTTTCCTTGCTGAACTCCACTCCTATGAGATAAACCTCTTTGTATTGATTTAAGTACTTCTCATAATAACCCTTTTCTTTTAGCTGAGCTAAAGCCCTCCCCTCTCCCTCAAGCTCCACCACCTTGAACTCAAATAAATAACACCTATCATCAAAAAGCACTGCCATGGCAAGACGCCCTTTGCTCACCCCCTCCTCAACTCTTACATCCACCCCAAGCGCAGCAAAATAGGCATACACCACCGATGCATAAAAACCCTCATACCCCGCAAGCTCCGTCTTCCTGTACCAATCATGAGGTATCCCCGCAAAAAAACTC
>JAMOQE010000017.1 GCA_027064165.1 Thermodesulfatator sp.
AATCTTAAAGCTACTGCAAGAGAATGTTATCTCTCCTTCCCTGCTTGAGGAGTACTTGAGGTGTCCGCTGAAATTTTTTTATGCCAGAGTGCTTCAACTTAAGGCATCTGAAGTGCAAAAAGAAGTTGCTCATAACGAGCTTGGAACAGCTGTGCACTCAGCTCTTGAAGAATATTTTAGAAAGCTAACTGGATTACACCTCAAGGAGGTAGATTTACAGGGAAGACCTGTTAGCAGAAGTAAAATTGCATTTAAAGAATTCTGGGAACTTTTCAAAGAAAAATTGAAAAATACCAGCTTTTACAAGGAACTTCCTCCTGAAAAACGTTTTCTCCTTGAAGAAACTGCAAGATTCAGGCTACAAAGATACCTGCTCTACAACTTTCCCCTTGAAACAAGGATTGTGACACTTGAAAGGTCCATCAATAGGCAATTTACTATTCCCGAAATAGGAAAATTTACTCTTTACGGGAAAATAGACAGGATTGACAGAATAGAAAAAGGAAAAGAAAATTATTATTTGATAATTGACTATAAAACTGGCAAAATAGGAGACATCAGCAAAAAGTTCTGGAATTTTAAACCGTCTCAACTCAAAGATTATGACGAAAAAACTTTAAGGCTTTTTAAAAAAAATATTGCTTCTCTTCAGCTTGTGTTTTATACCTATCTTGCAGGAGAGTTTTTAAAAGAAAAATTTGGAAAAGACAACTGGAATTGGGCACTTATAAGGCCTGCTTTTATTGAATTGAGAAAAGAAGGAGCATTAAAAGAGCTTGGTTTGCAAAAATCCGAGTATTCTCTCTATTCCCGCTGGTTTGAAGAAGAATTTGAGTCATGTATAAAATTCTTAATTCTACACATCCTTGAGTCTCCTTACTGGTATCCAGCAGAGACACACAGCACCTGCACTTACTGTGAATACAGAAGTATTTGCAGACATGGATTTTGAGTGGAGGAGAAAGTGGAACTTTTTCATACGCTTATCATGGGAATGAACTATGTCGGAATATTTGCCTTTGCTGTAAGTGGAGTGCTTAAGGGGATTGAAAAGAACATGGATGTGTTTGGTTGTGGATTTCTTGGGTTTGCCACAGCCTTTGGTGGTGGCATAATAAGAGACCTTATTGCTGGAAATCTCCCTCCCATTGCCTTTAGAAGCGAAAAGGACTTTCTGGTGGCTCTTTTTGCCGTACTTTTTACTTTGCTCCTTTATCGGAGGATAAAGGAAAGCCTGAAACTTCTTCTCTATTTTGACGCCGTAGGCTTAGGGGCTTTTTGCGCTCTGGGAGGAAAAGTGGCACTGGATCTCAAACTTGGGCCTCTTGCCGTGCTCTTTGCCTCTCTTTTTACAGGGGTAGGTGGAGGAGTACTAAGAGACATAATGGCTGGAGAAATACCCCTTATCTTTACAAGAGAATTTTATGCCACAGCAGCCCTTATTGGAGGAAGTGCGTTATATGTATCCCAATTTTTCTTATCTACGGATATTGGAATGTTTCTTGCTGCTTTAGTGACAATTTTTTTTAGAGTAATGGCCATAAAATATAACTGGCATTTGCCCAGAGTAAAGACTTAGTCAAGAAGGACTAAGTTATCCCTGTGAATTACCTCTCTGTCTGCCTTTTTTCCAGACGCCATAAGTTCTTTTATTTCTGAGGAAGAAAAAGCTGTAAGTCCTTTTGCCACAGGCCTTCCTTCCTGATTTAAGCACTCCACACATCCACCCCTTGGAAAATCTCCCTCCACTTTAATTACACCTGCAATAAGAAGACTCTTTCCTCCATTAACAAGTGCGTGTTCTGCACCTTTGTCAACAAAAAGCCTTCCCTCGGGTCTTATATAGTACTTTATCCAGAGTTTTCTCATGGGAAGCTCTCTTTTTTGAGGGTAAAAAAATGTACCAATGTCCTCACCCTGCCAGAACTTTTCAATCACTCTGTTTATTCTCCCGGGCAAAAGCACCATAGGAATCCCCATGGAAGTCACCATCTTTGCTGCAAGGAGTTTTGAATACATGCCACCTCTTCCCACTCTTCCGGGCTTTTTCCCCGCCATCTTAAAAATCTCCTCATTCACTTCAAGCACTTCCTTTATCCTTTCAGCAGAAGGATCTTCCCTTGGATCTCTTGAATAAAGGGCATCCACATCTGAGAGCACCATAAGAAAATCAGACTCTATAGCCCCTGCCACTAAAGCTGAAAGCAAATCATTGTCTCCAAAACGAATTTCCTCACTTGCCACTGTATCATTTTCATTAATAATTGGAACAACCCCCCATTTCAAAAGCACATTCAATGTCTTTACTGCATTCAGATATCTGCTTCTCTGGGAAAGATCGTCTGCTGTAAGAAGCACCTGTGCTACTTTCATTCTATACTTTTCAAAGGCATCCTCATAGGCCTGCATGAGTGCACCCTGACCAACAGCAGCAAGAGCCTGTTTTTCTGAAAGAGAAAGAAGATTTTTGTTTAAACCCACTTTTAACCTGCCACAGGCAATGGCACCTGAGGATACCACAAGGACCTGAATACCTTGCTTTTTTAGCTCTGAAATGCTCCTGGCAAGAGAAAAAAGCACCTCAAAATTAAGCCCAAAATCCTCGTGAGTAATTACTGCACTTCCAATCTTTATGACCACCCTTTTTACTTTTTTAAGCAGTTCTCTCTTCACTCTCCTCCTCTCTTGCCTTTTTTATTCTCTGCCAGAGTGCATAAAGAAGTTCAGGCACTCCTTCTCCAGTCACAGCAGAAATAAGATAAATCCGCTCTCTCTCTTCTTCAGGAAAAAGTTTTTTTAGAGCTTGCCTTTCTTCAGGATCAGGCACAAGGTCTATTTTGTTAAGGGCAATGAGATAATCTTTTTTTAGAAGCCCCGGGTTAAACAGCTCAAGCTCCTTTTTAAGGGTCTCAAATTCTTTTAACATTTCTTCTCCATGTGAGGAATCAAGGATGTAAAGAAGCACTCTTGTTCTTTCTATATGTTTGAGAAAATCATGCCCGAGGCCCACTCCTTTGTGAGCGCCTTCAATAAGCCCGGGGATATCAGCAATCACAAAGGTTTCACCATCAACCAGCCTTACCACCCCGAGATTAGGATGGAGTGTGGTAAAAGGATAGTCTGCAATCTTTGGCCTTGCAGCAGAGACTCTGCTAAGAAAAGTGGATTTGCCTGCATTGGGAAAACCCACAAGTCCCACATCCGCTATGAGTTTAAGTTCCAAAATAAGCCATCTTTCCTCTCCGGGAGTGCCAGGAGTGGCAATTCTTGGAGCCTGTCTTGTGGGAGTGGCAAACCTTGCGTTGCCTTTACCTCCTCTACCTCCCTTTGCCACAACAAGCCTCTGGCCTGGCCTAACCAGATCTCCAAGCACTTCTCCTGTCTCTGCGTCCTTTACAATAGTTCCCACAGGCACTTTAAGAATTAAATCCTCTCCGTCTCTGCCCTTCATTTTTTTTCCCATACCGGGCTTTCCATTCTCTGCCCTGAAGTGCACCTGGTGATAGAAGTCATAAAGAGTATGAATCTGGGGATCAGCAACCAGGATCACATCCCCACCATCTCCAC
>JAMOQE010000018.1 GCA_027064165.1 Thermodesulfatator sp.
TAAAATCATTACCTGAAGCACACAGCTTGAAAAATTCAAGGCCTATAAACTTTTGAATCAAAGTGTCTGTGCCATCACCCATCACTTTTGAGTTTATCAGAACTTTAAAATTTTTCAAACCACTTTACTTTAATTCCTCAAGGGCTTCTTTTATCAGTTCACGGGGTGGATTTTTAAAAAATACGGCCTTTCCTATGTCTTCAAGAAGCACTATAGTAAGTTTACCTTTCCAGACTTTTTTGTCCTTTGAAAGATGGGGAAGAAGTTTTTCTGGCTCAAGGGAAGGAGCAAGGTGAGAAAGCCTGAAAGGAAGCTCAAGCTTTTTTAAAAGCTCTATAACTCTCTCTGCCACTCCTTTCTTGCCTACTCCAACCTTTTCAGAGAGCCTTGCCTCAACAGCCATTCCCACAGCTACGGCAAGCCCGTGAGACACCTCATAATTCAGCTCTGCTTCTATGGCATGACCTATGGTGTGCCCAAAATTAAGTATTCTCCTTAAGCCCCCCTCTTTTTCGTCCTTTGAAACCACCTCTGCCTTTAAACGGCAACTTTCATAAATGATGTGCACTATTTCCTCTTGAGGCAGGCTATAAAGAGTGCTTCCCTTTTGCTCAAGAAACTCAAAAAATTCTTTGTCCAGAATACAGCCATATTTTACTACTTCTGCCATGCCATTTTTAAGCTCTTTTTCAGGCAGGGTGGAGAGCACATCTGGATCTATGTAAACCCTTAAGGGCTGGTAAAAAGTGCCAAGAAGATTCTTTCCCTCTGGAAGATCCACTCCTGTTTTCCCCCCTACAGAGCTATCCACCTGGGCAAGAAGGGTGGTGGGTACCTGCACAAAAGGAATACCCCTTAAATAAATACTTGCCAGAAACCCTGCCACATCCCCTACAACTCCTCCTCCACAGGCAAGCACCATGTCCTTTCTGTCAAAGCCTGCCCGAAGCATCTCCCTTGCAAGGGAAACCACAGTATCCATGTTTTTTGAAGCCTCTCCCTCTGGAAAAGAAAAAAGCTCAGCCTTTATGCCTGCCTCTCTGAGATAGATAAGAAGGGATTCTGCCCAGATGTCTCTTACCCTGCTATCTGTAATAAGGGCAACTTTCCCAAAGTCAAAATTTTCCCCCAAGTCTTCTGGGATTTCCTTGAGAAGCCCATGTTTTATCAAAATTTCATAAGGAGATGCCGTTCTAACTTTAAGAACTTCCATAATGGATAAGCCTTTTTACAAACTCTCTTACTTTCTTAGGAGAGTTCCTGCCCTCTTTTTCCACAATTTTTACAAGGGCACTTCCCACAACCAGGGCATCAGCATGGGGCAAAAGGAGTTTTATGTGCTCGGGTGAGGAGATGCCAAATCCCACTGCAACAGGAATTCTTGAGAGTCTTCTTACAAATTCAAGCCTCTGGGTGAGGTCCTCAGGAAGCCTGTCTCTTGCTCCTGTAATCCCTGTAACTGAAACATAGTAAAGAAAACCTCTGCTCACACGGGAAATCCTTTTTATACGAGCTTCTGAAGAAGTGGGAGTGACAAGGAAAACAGTGGCAAGCCCTGAACCCCTTGTTACAGAAAGCCAGGAACCTGCCTCCTCCACAGGAAGGTCTGGAATAATAAATCCAGCAAGCCCGCTCTCAAGAGAGTCCCTTACCACCCTTTCAAGCCCGTATCTGTATAAAATATTGTAATAAGTCATACAGAGAATTGGCACTGAAAACCCTCTTTGCTGGAGGGAACTTACAAATTCAAAAAATTCTTCAAGAGTTGGCTTATTTTTAAGCGCCCTTACCACTGCCTTTTGAATTGTTGGGCCATCTGCCACAGGATCAGAAAACGGGAAACCAAGCTCTATACAGGCAGGGTTTTCTTCTGCAATCTCCCAGAGGATCTTTTCCGTTGTCTCAAGATCAGGATCCCAGCAGGTAATGTAAGGTATAAGAGGAACCTGTCCAGAGGCCTTAAGATGCTTTATTCTCCTTTCAAGCAAAAGTGCCCTATTATGCGTCATAGGGCTCCTTTCCTTCTAAGTATTCTTTTACAGAGGCCACATCCTTATCTCCTCTACCTGAAAGATTAATTACAATGAGACTTCCTTCAGGAAACTCATCTTTATGAGAAATTACGTAAGCTACAGCATGGGCAGATTCAAGGGCAGGAATAATGCCCTCAGTCTCTGAAAGCACCTGAAAGGCATAAAGGGCTTCTTTATCGTCTGCTGCCACATATCTGGCAATTCCAGTGTCTTTGAAATAAGAGTGCTCAGGCCCAACTCCTGGATAATCAAGCCCTGGGGCAACTGAGTGTGCTCCTTTTATCTGCCCCACCTTGTCCTGAAGAAGATAGGTAAGCATTCCGTGAAGAACTCCAGGCTCCCCCACATTCAAAGTGGCAGAATGAAAGTCTGTATCAAGCCCTTTTCCCGCTGCCTCAACTCCTATGAGCTTTACCCCTTTTTCCTTGGCAAAGGGATAAAAAATTCCCATGGCATTTGAGCCTCCTCCCACACAGGCAATCACATAGTCCGGAAATCTGCCTTCTTTCTTGAGAATTTGTTTTCTTGTTTCTTTACCAATGATACTCTGGAAATCCCTTACCATGGTGGGATAGGGATGAGGCCCAACCACAGAGCCTATAACATAAAAGGTGTTTTTCACATTGGTTACCCAATCTCTGAGGGCTTCATTTATGGCATCTTTAAGAGTCTGGGTGCCGGAATAAACAGGTACAACCTCTGCCCCAAGAAGCCTCATCCTGAAAACATTAAGGGCCTGTCTTTTAACATCCTTTGCTCCCATGTAAACCACGCACTTTAAGCCAAGAAGGGCACAGGCAGTGGCAGTGGCAACACCATGCTGGCCTGCTCCTGTTTCTGCCACAATCCTTTCTTTTCCCATTTTTTTTGCCAGAAGCACCTGGCCAATGGTGTTATTAATCTTGTGAGCACCAGTGTGAAGAAGATCCTCCCTTTTTAAATATACTTTTAACTCCCTTCCCAGAAATTTGGAAAAGTTTTCTGCAAAGTAAAGAGGAGTGGGCCTTCCTGCATATTCTCTTAAAAGACACTTCCATTCTTTCCAGAAAGATTTGTCTTTTTTGATTTTTGTGTAAGCCTTTTCCAGCGCATAAAGAGCCGGCATCAAAGTTTCTGGAACAAACCTCCCCCCAAATCTTCCAAAGTATCCTTTTTTACCCATAACAAAATTTGAGTGTAAATTATTTTTTAGTTTTTGCAATAGAATTTCACTTTTTTCTGCGATTTATAATCTCTTTTCTTGCCCAGAGATCAAGGATTTCTGCAATCTCTTTTTCAGAAAGCTGGGGCTTTTCGTACATGCCCTTCTTTTCTCTCTGCTTTAAAGCCTCATACAATATAACAGCAGTTGCCACAGATACATTGAGGCTTCTTACCATTCCCAGCATGGGAATTTTTATCCGGTGGGTGGCGCAGGGTAAAAGCTCTGGCTGAACTCCCTCCACCTCATTTCCCACCACAATTACCGTGGGCTTAGTATAGTCAACCT
>JAMOQE010000019.1 GCA_027064165.1 Thermodesulfatator sp.
AAAAAGAACTTTTTAAAGTGCTGTGCTTTATGATAAAGAGTGGAGAGGTAAAAGGAATTTCAGAAGAAAGGCTTTCCAACTCTCATGTGAGTGATGCTTTGGCTATATCTATTGTGTGTCTTATGAAAAGGGGCTTTGGAAGGTGCTTTACTCAGTAAAAGGGACTCTGAAAGAAGTCTTTCCTCCAAACAGGATAATTCTGGAAACAGCGTTTCTTTCTTTTGAAATTCTTGTTCCTTATTCACAGCTGGAAGAATTTAAAACTCAAAAAGGGAAAAAAATTGAGCTTTTCGTGAGCATGCTTCTCAGAAAAGGAGAAACAATTGAAATTTATGGTTTTAAAGAAAGGGCTGAAAGAGAACTTTTTTTAAAGCTTATAAGTCTTTCCAGAGTAGGCCCGAGCCTTGCACTCAATTTGCTTTCCACTTTTTCTCCCGGGGCTTTAAGGAAGGCAGTATTAAATGGAGATGTAAAATCACTGATAAAAGTCCCTGGAATAGGGCCCAAGAGGGCAGAGAGGCTCCTTGTGGAATTAAAAAATCTTTTTGGAAGCACATCTACAAAAAAACAGATTCTCAATATAAAGCAACAGGAGATTTTTGAAGAAGCAAGACACTGTCTTATAAGTCTTGGTTTAAAAGCAAGTGAGGCTGAAAAGCTTCTTCTGGAAGTTTTTTCTCCCGAGGATAGCCTTGAAAACTTAGTAAAAAAAGCACTTCAGAAGTTAAGCCCTGTGTAAGGGCCGGGCCTTCAGAAGAAGGCCCGAAGGGAAGGGAGAATTTTTTAATAAATTCCGTACTTTTTCCAGTAAGCCCTGATTTTTGCCTTTACAGAAGCAGGAAGGGGGACATAGTAAAGCCTTCTGGCAATATCGTCACCATTTTTATATGCCCAGTCAAAAAACTTTACAACTTTTTTATTGCTTTTGGTTCTTTCTTTGGCAAGGAGAATAAAAGTGGCACCACTAATAGGCCAGGCATTTTTCCCAGGGGCATTCACCATCCACACATAGAAGTGCTTTTTTGGATTTAAGTCTGCTGAAGCTGCAGCTGCTGCAAAAGCACTCATTGAAGGCTCAACCACATTCCCAGCAGGATTTTTAAGCCTGGTATAGGCGAGATTATTCTTCATTGCATAGGCAAATTCTACATAACCAATGCTATAAGGAGTGCGTCTTACATAGTTTGCCACTCCTTCATTTCCCTTGGCACCAATTCCCCTGCCTGCTTCATCAACAGGCCAGTTGATGGCCTTACCTACAAGGTTTTTCCCCCAGACTTTTGATGCACCGTGGAGATAATGGGTAAAAATAGCAGTGGTGCCAGAGCCATCAGAACGATGAATGGCAACTATCTCCTCGTGAGGAAGAGAAATTCCGGGGTTTAAAGCCTTGATTCTGGGGTCGTCCCAGTACCTGATCTTCCCGAGATAAATAAGGGCAATTATGTTGCCATCAAGTACAAGCTGGCCTTTTTTGATACCGGGAATGTTTACAATGGGCACAACTCCTCCAATCACTGTAGGAAATTGAAGCAAATTTTTCTTTTTCAGCTCTGAAGGAGTAAGGGGCTTATCAGAGGCTCCAAAGTCCACAAGCCTGTTTGAAATCTGACGAATTCCACACCCTGATCCACAGGACTGGTAGTTAATCCTTATGCCGGTAGCACCGTAATAGGCATAGGCCCAGGCACTATACACAGGATAGGGAAAGGATGCTCCTGCTCCATTGATAATTTCGCCAGCCAGAGAGCTACCCGTGAGAAGTAAGATTCCCAGTAAGAAACTTAAACAAAAGCTTACAACTCTGCTCATACCATACACCTCCTTTTAATTTTTAGTTTTTTCTAATTTTAGTTTTGTGTGGGCTGAGGAAAACCTTTTTTTAAAAAAACTTAACCAATTTAACAAAAATTTAACTTTTGAGTTACCCTTCGGCACAGGAAAGGGGGAGATAAATTTTTACAGAAGTGCCTTTTCCAACTTTACTTTTTATTTCCATGCGGTAATTGAGGAGCTTTACCAGGTGTTTCACAATTGCCATGCCAAGGCCTGTCCCTCCTCTTTTTCTGGAACGGGAAGGATCAACCCTGAAAAATCTCTGCCCGATCTTGGGTATAAATTTCTCCGGAATCCCTATTCCCGTGTCCTTTACCTCAAGTACAAGCTCACCATCTTCCTGATAAAATTTAACGGTTACTCCACCGGTTTTGGTAAACTTTACAGCATTATCCACCAAATTGAGAAGGATCTGGGCAAGACGGTCCGGATCAGAGTATATTTCAGGAGAGGCTTTTATTTCCTTTTTTAGATAGAGGCCTTTTTGCTCTGCCTTGTCTTTTATGACATCAAAGGTGTCATCAATTACTTTCTCTATAGAAAACCACCTTTTTACCACCTTGATGTCCTTGAACTCAATGCGGGAAAGGGTGAGAAGGTCTTCCACAAGCAGGATGAATCTATTTGTCTGATTTTTGATGATCTCCAGAAATTTCCTTGTAAGCTCTGGATCTTCAAGGTCTCCGTCAAGCAGGGTTTCAACATATCCCTTTATAGCGGTAAGTGGAGTCTTTAACTCATGGGATACATTGGCAACAAATTCCTTTCTCACATTTTCAAGCTGCCTGATTTTTGTTACATCCTTAAAGATTATAAGAGAAGCAGAGTGCCTTCCTTTCTGAATAAGAGGAACGGCTCTAAAGGTATAGTAAACAGTCTGTTCTCCTTTTGAGAGTTCAAGTTCTCCTGAAACTTCTTCTTTTTTTTCAAAGTGCTTTTGAAGGACCTCAAGCACCTTTCTATGTTTCACGAATTCTTTATAATGCTTTCCTTCACAGAGTTCTTTAAGAGAAAACATTTCTTTAAGAGCAGGATTGCCGAGGAGAAGATGCCCCTCTGCATCAAGGATAAGAATTCCATCAGAAAGAGAGTTAATTGCACTTTCAAGGATGTGGCAAAGGTTAAGTGTCTTTTCCTTGGTTTTTTGCATCAAAGTAGTATCCAACCCCTCGCAGGGTTTTTATAAATCTGGGCTTCTGTGGGTGTTCTTCAAGCTTTTCTCTAAGGCGCTTTATATGTACATCCACAGTCCTTGCTCCTACATAAGCATGCTCTTGCCACACATTTTTCAAAATTTCCTCCCTATTAAAGACTTTGTTGGGGTGAGTGGCAAGAAAAAGAAGGATTTTAAACTCCACAGGAGAAAGAGAAACTTCCTTTTCTTTTAAAAACACTTTGTGAGCATCCCTATCAATTTTCAGCTCTCCAAATTCAAGGCAGGTATTTTTTTCTTTGGGCACGCTCTTTTCATATCGCCTCAAGACAGCTTTTACCCTTGCCACAAGCTCCCTTGGACTGAAGGGCTTTGTGATGTAATCGTCTGCTCCGAGCTCAAGCCCGAGCACCTTGTCCACTTCGTCGCTTTTCACCGTGAGGATAACCACTGCCATATGATTCAGCCGAGGATTATTTCTAATGTACTTGCAGATGTCAAGCCCCT
>JAMOQE010000020.1 GCA_027064165.1 Thermodesulfatator sp.
AAACCAATAGGGACGATACATCTTCGTGTCTAAACAAAGTAAAATATCAAAAGGATTATACACAGTCTCTCCCAAAAAATTATACCCGTTATACCCTGTCTTAATCTCCTGTAAGTCAAAATCTCTAAGCACTTCTCCAAATACTGCCTCAAGTTCTCTCTGTGTATAACCACATATTGTTGCGTATTGGGGATCAAGGGTAATATCCTTTAAATTATTAAGCCCACTAAAGATTGAAACCTTGGAAAACTTGGAAACCCCCGTGATAAACACAAACTTCAGGTAAGGATCCGCATCCTTTAGCACTGAGTAAAAATTCTTTAAACATTCCCTCATCTCTATTGCTGTGTCTCTGTCCTCAATGTTGTCAAGAATGGGCTTGTCATATTCGTCTATAAGAACAACCACCTGGGAGTCATACTTTTTGGAAAGGGCTTTTATCAATTCAAAAAACCGATCCTTTACAAAACGGTATTCTAAGGAAACTCCGTACTCCTTTGCATGTTCATTGAGAATTATATTCTGCGTTTCAAGAAGCTCCTCCTTTGTCTTGTGCACCTCTGCTCCAAAGGAGATGTAAATGACAGGGTAATTTTTCTCCCGGTCCCAGTTGTCGTAAAGATAAAGCCCTTTGAAAAGCTCCTTTTTCCCGAGAAAGGCCTGCCTGAGAGTGTCAAGAAATAGTGATTTGCCAAACCTCCTTGGGCGGGAAAGAAAGTAATACTTTCCGGTTTCAGCAAGTTTTTTACAAACTGCGTTTTATCTACATAATAATACCCACCAGTCCTTATCTCTTTAAAACTTTGAATCCCAATTGGTAATCTTCTACTTACTTCTATCTTCTGTCAAGTATTATTTAAGTGATATAAGGAAGAATTAAAAAATTGTCTTGGCAGAATTTGAGATTTGGTATTATAATTAATTTAGAATGAAAATTGAACTTGGCTGGTTTTTTGAAGATTTAGAAGGGCTTTCTGATTTATTTGAGGAGTTCCCCTGGGATCCCTTGAAAAAGCTTAAAGAGTATCTCTGTGACACCATAAATTTTACTTTGCCAAGGGAAATCCCTTTAGACGAACCCCTTCAAAAGGGGTATTTTCTTACTATAGAAGGAGAAGTTCTTCCTCTTAATGAAGTTTTAATTAAAGAAAAGGGAGTAGCAGAGTTTAAAGGAGAAAGGCTTGAGGGGGCAATTCTTTTTCCGGGTGCTATTTTGAGGGGAAGAAAAATTTTATTAAAAAAAGGGGCATTTGTTGAAGCAGGTGCTGTTCTTGCTGAACCTGCTTTAATTGGTGAATATACAGAAATAAGACACTGTGCTTATATAAGGGGAGCTCTTTGGGCAGGAAAAGGAGTGGTAATAGGACACACCACAGAAGTAAAAAATAGCATATTTTTTTCCGGAGCAAAGGCTCCACATTTTGCTTATGTAGGAGATAGCATAATAGGGAAAGAGGTAAACCTGGGAGCAGGTACCAAGCTTGCCAATTTAAAGTTTACTAAAAAGGAGATAATAATAGAATTTGAGGGGAGGAAGTATCATACCGGATTAAGGAAGATGGGCGCAATAATAGGTGATTACTCCCAAACAGGTTGTAACTCCGTGCTTCAGCCGGGTACTCTTTTGGGTAAAAGGTCTTTTGTTTTTCCCGGAGTAGTTCCTCCAGCTGGTGTATATCCTCCTCGTACAAGGCTCAAATAAGTTTAAATTTCAAAACAAAGGAGGCTGTGATGTGCTACTTTTTTACTACCATTTTAGCTATTTTACTTTTCTGGGGAAGTGCTTTAGGAGCAGGCACTTCTCTTGTGGCAAAGGTGGGGCCTTATGTCCTTACAAAACAGGATGTAGAAAGAATGCTGGAAAGTGATCCACAAACAAAAGAGATTATAAAAGCGCGTCCGGATTTGAAACCCCAAATTGAAAATCTTTTGATAAAAAAATGGATAAGCCTTTCTTTATTAGCTATGGGTGCTAAAGATGAGGGTTTGGATAAAAATCCCCAGGTTAAAAAAGACATTCAGGAAACTGTAAAACTTGTGTTGGCCAATTATTATTTAAAAAAAGAATTTTCTAAAATAAAACCTACTGAAAAAGAGCTCAAGTCTTACTATGAGGATCATAAGAAAAACTATACGAGGCCGGAGCGCGCAGTGATAAAATATATCTTTGTTCCGTTTTCCCAAAATGCTACCCGCTTTCAAAGGGAAAAAGCTTTTAAAAAAGCTCTTTCTATTAGAAGACAACTTTTAAGTGGAGTAAAATTTGATATAATTGCCCAAAAATATTCTTCTCCTTCTCAAAAGGGAAATACAAGGGGTATTGTTACTAAAGGAGATCTTCCAGCAGACATGGAAAAACAAATTTTCTCCCTTAAACCCGGAGAAATAAGTAAGCCTGTTGAAAGTAAGTACGGTTATTATATAGTAAAGCTTGAGAAAAAGATACCTGCTTACATACCGCCTTTTAAAGAAATTAAAACACAGGTTAAAAAAGATTATATTACAGAAAAGGAAAAAGAGGTTCTTCAGAAAGTTTTAAGAAAATTAACAGAAAAACATGAGGTAAAGATTTACAGGAGTCTTTAAATGAAGAAATTTGAAAAGCCGTGGAGACTTTACCTTAAGTTTCCAGAAGATACCCTCTTTCTTGACATTGAGACAGAGGGTTTGTCAAAAGAGAGGAATGAGATTACCCTGATAGGTATCTACAAAATGGGAAAGTACTATCCTTTTGTAAGAGAAAAAAATTTAGAGAAATCTTTAAATTTTTTAAGTACTACACCTATCTGGGTTACTTTTGGAGGAGAAAATTTTGACATTCCTTTTATAAAAAAAGCCTTTCCATTTCTGGAATATCCGAAGGTACATCTGGATCTTTTTTTTCTTACCAGGAAAGTAGGTTTGAAAGGAGGGTTGAAGAAGATAGAAAAAGCTCTGGGAATTGTTCGCAAAACAGATGGAATGAATGGATATGATGCAGTAAAGCTTTGGCAGAAGTGGGTAGCTGAAAAAGATAAACATGCCTTGCGGAAATTGATTTTTTACAACAAAGAAGATGTTGTAAATTTAAAAACCATTCTTGATATTATAATAAAGCGTCTTGAGGAGGTTGAAAGATGAGGTATGTCAAAAGTAATTTTAAGCTTTTGTTTTTAATTTTAATAGTTTTTTTAATGGGATTTTGTGCCAAAAATTTCTTCTTTCATAGTAAGCAGTTAGTCACCCCCAGGGCAGTTATAGCAGATGATGGAGAAAAAGTTCCTCGGGAGAGTTTAAAGGTTGCTCAGGAGCTTTCTGATGCCTTTTCCTATATTGCAGAAAAGGCTGCGCCTGCAGTTGTTTATATAGAAACAGAAAAAGTAGTAACTGCTCCTATGAATCTGGCGCCATTTGATTTTTTTGGAGACGAATTTTTTAAAAGATTTTTTGCACCACCTAAATACAGAGAAAGAGGTGCAGGTTCAGGCTTTATTATAAGTCCTGATGGATACATAGTTACAAACAATCATGTTGTCCAAGGGGCACAGAAAATTACAGTAAAGCTGGTTGATGGAAGGGTGTTTAAAGCCAAGGTCGTGGGAAGAGATCCTTTTTCTGATGTGGCGCTTATAAAAATAGACGCTCACAATTTACCCACATTACCTCTTGGAGATTCTGATTTATTAAGAATTGGAGAATGGGTGATAGCCATTGGAAACCCCTTTGGACTTACACATACTGTTACAGTAGGGGTGATAAGTGCTAAGGGAAGAAGTGGAATAGGAATTTCAGATATAGAGGATTTTATACAGACAGATGCAGCCATAAATCCTGGAAACTCTGGAGGGCCACTTCTCAATCTTAAAGGCCAGGTTATAGGAATGAATACTGCCATTTTTACCCGCTCTGGTGGATACATGGGTATTGGTTTTGCTATTCCTATAAATATTGTAAAAACTGTGGTTGAACAACTCAAGACAAAAGGCAAGGTGGAAAGAGGTTTCCTTGGAGTTTATATCCAGGATCTTACTCCCGCTATTGCCCGGGAGTTAGGATTAAACATTACAGAAGGTGCTTTGATCACAGAGATAATTCCCCATTCTCCAGCAGCCAAAGCGGGTTTGAAAGTAAAAGATGTGATCATAGCTTACAATAACAAGAAAGTGAAAAGTGCTTCAGAACTCAAAACTTATATTCTCCTTACCAAACCAGGCAGTGTTATTACACTTACAGTGATAAGGAACGGCAAGGTGAAGAAGATAAAAGTAAAGATTGAGTCTCCTCGTAAGGCCTTTTTTGTGGCAAGGGGGGTTATAAAAGAGCTTAGAAAATTTCTTGATGAAATTGGAATAAGAGTTGAGGATATTACTCCTGAGCTTGCCAGGAGATTGGGGCTTCGTTCCACCCGGGGAGTAATAATTACCGAGGTAATCCCTGAAACTCCGGCAGATTATGCAGGCCTAACTCCGGGTCTTATTATAGATGAAGTTAACAAAAAACCTGTTAAAAATTTAAGGGACTTTTATATTGCCCTTAAGCCTTCTTTAAAAACTAAAAGAGTTTTTCTGGGAATAAGGACAAGGCATGGTAGATATTATTTAACTTTAAGTCTGGATTAAAGGGAAGGAAAGTGAGAATTTTAATATTATTCATGTTGAGCTGGGGGCTTTTTCTGGGCCCCCTTCAGGGCAAAGTTCTTTTAGATAAAATCGTAGCAGTAGTGGGCAATTCTTATCTTACACTTTACCAGCTTCAGGAAATGGCTAAACCACTTTATAAAAAACTTATTCCTGATAATTTGCCTCCTCAGGAAAAAGAAAATTTGAAAAAGCAACTTCAAAAGCAGCTTCTGCAAAAATGGATAGAGGATACCATTGTAGAAAATGAGGCCAAAAAATATGGTATTACTGTTAGTGATGAGGAGGTTGATAGATATTTAAACTTTCAAATTAAAAGAATAGGAGGAAAAAGGGCTTTTCAAAAATTTTTAAAATCCCAGGACATCTCTTTTGAGGAGTATAAAAATCAGCTTAAGAAATTTTTGTTGAAATTAAAGTTTGTTCAGTTTTATGTAAACAAAAAAATCGTAGTCACTTCTCAGGAATTGCAACAGGCGTATAAAAAATTTATTGCAAATTATGATACCTCTCCGGGCTATGTAATAACCGTAATAGATATTAAAGGACAGAAGCCGAAGGCACAGGGTATTTATGCCAGGCTCCTTAAAGGAGAAAGTATAGAAAACATCTGTGCTCTGGAGGGAGTAAAGTGTGTTAAAGATATAGAAGTCAAAGAGAAAGAGCTTGCTCCAGAAATTTTAAATGCACTTGGAGGCCTTAATGAAGGTGAGGTAACTCCTCCTTTAAAGAGGGAGGAAGGTTTTTATCAAATTTTCAAGCTTGTGAAAAAAAAGAAGGGGCTTCCTCCTGCTTTTGATGAAGTAAAAGAATTTCTGTATAAAAAGATATTTGCACAAAAAGCCCAAAAATTTCTGGATAAATGGATTAAAGAACTGGAAGACAAGAAATATATAAAAATTTTTATGTAATGCTTTTTTCTATAGAAAGCTGTGTTCTTGGCAAAGAAAAGCTGGGGGAAATAGATTATCTTGTTGAACTTTTGACTCCCAAAGGGAAAATCTGGGCTGTTGCTAAAGGAGCACAAAAAAGCAGAAGAAGATTTTTAAATCTTTTAGAAGATTTAACTTTTTTGAGAGCTCATTTGAGGCGTTCTAAAAAAGGGAATCTTCCTATACTGGAAAAAGTAGATCTTCTATTTTTATCAGAAAGAGCAAGAAGGGATTTGAAAACTTATATATTTTTTTCCTATGTAAGCGAAGTTCTTTCAAAGATAAGTTATTCAGGCTTATCTTCTGATTACTTTGAATTTATCAAGAAATTTATAAAAGAAATAGATTTGTATGGAGTGCCTTTTCTTGCTAAAACTTATTTTGAACAGAAACTGCTTCTTTATCTGGGCATGGCTCTTAACTGGGAGAGTTGTGTAAAGTGTGGAAGAATTCCCAATAGGCTCGCTTTTCTAAATATTTCTTCTGGAGGAATACTTTGTGTGGATTGTAAAACAGAAAGGAATCAACCTGTAGAAAGGCCGGTTCTTGAGCTTCTTCAGAATATTGCCAGACTCCCTGTTTGTTTTAAAAATTTAGAAAATTTAGAAAAAAGCAAAATTTTTGAGGAAAAATATCTTAAAAAAGCCTGTGAAATTAGTGAAATATCCTTTTTTTTCTTTTTGCCTTTTGAGATAAAATCTTTAAAATTTTTGAAAAATCTTAATAATGGAGTAGGAGATGAAGAAGATTGATGAAAAGTTTATAGAACAGAGGCAGTATGTTTTGGAGGGGCTTGTAGCTTCAGAGTCTTGGAGATTATTTAAAATAATGGCGGAATTTGTAGATGGTTTTGAGGAGCTACATGCCATTTATCCGGCTATAACTATTTTTGGCTCTGCCAGAACCAAGCCCGATCATCCTGATTATAAAAAAGCAGAGGAACTGGCAAGACTTCTTGTAGAATCAGGATTTTCTATTATTACTGGAGGCGGGCCTGGAATAATGGAAGCTGCCAATAAAGGAGCTGCAGAAGCAGGTGGTTATTCTGCAGGTCTTAATATTAAACTGCCCTTTGAACAGGAGCCCAATCCCTATGCCAATATAAGGCTTGAGTTTAAGTATTTTTTTATAAGAAAGGTAATGATGGCCAAATATTCGGTAGGCTTTGTTTTTTTCCCAGGAGGATATGGCACAATGGATGAGCTTTTTGAAATACTTACCCTTGTGCAGACAAAGAAAATAAGACCTGTACCTATAGCATTAGTAGATAAAACTTACTGGGGGCCTCTTGCTGAGTGGATAAAAAACACTCTTTATGAAGGAGGTAAGATTTCCAAACAGGATTTAGAACTCTTTAAAATATTTGAAGAACCTGAAGAGGTGGTAAAATATCTCAGGGAGTGTACATGGGTTTAGGTATATGAAAGATCTTTTAGACATAGCATCTCTTGAAAAAAAACAGATAGAACACTTGCTTTCCCTTGCAGAGGACTTAAAAGAGATTCTTTATAGACCTATTCCCAAAGTGCCAACTTTAAGAGGGAAATTGGTTGTTAATTTGTTTTACGAGGCATCTACGCGTACGCGGTTTTCTTTTGAAAGGGCAGCGAAGGTGCTCTCCGCCGATACTCTTAACTTTTCTACAGGTGCAAGCAGTGTAAAAAAAGGAGAAACCCTCCTTGATACTATAAAAAACTTAAGGGCTCTTGGAGCCAATCTTTTTGTAATAAGACATCCTCTTGCAGGTGCTCCGCATTTTATTGCAAGGAGTTGTGATGTTCCTGTTGTAAATGCTGGAGATGGCACACATGAGCATCCTACCCAAGCTCTTCTTGATTTACTTACCGTGAAAGAGAAGTTGGGCACCCTATCAGGATTAAAGGTAGTGATTGTAGGGGATATTAAACACAGCAGGGTTGCCCATTCAGATATCTTAGCATTTCAGAAAATGGGTTCAAAAGTTGTAGTAACAGGGCCTGCCCCGCTTCTCCCTGAACCCTCAGAAGTCAGCTACTTTGCCCTTGAAAAAGGTAGATTTAAAGTGGAAGTTTCGCCTGAAAAAGCCCTATCCAGGGCTGATGTAGTAATTGCTTTAAGAATCCAAAAAGAAAGGCATGGAACAGCGCTTATTCCAAGTTATCAGGAATATCACCAGTTTTTTGGGCTTACTACAGAGCTTCTTTTAAAACATCTTTCTGAAGGCGGAATTCTTATGCATCCCGGGCCGATTAACTGGGGTATTGAGCTTGCTCCTGAAATAGAAAAATTTCCCAGGCAGGTGATTTTAGATCAGGTGGAAAATGGGGTTGCGATAAGAATGGCTGTGCTTTTAACTCTTCTTGCGGGGAAGAAAGATGAGAATACTAATTAAAAAGGCAAGAATTCTTGATCCTTCTCAGGATCTTGATTTTGTAGGGGATCTTTTGATTGAGGAGGGGAAAATAAAGGGCTTTGATAAAAGAATAGAAGGGGTAGAGGGCTGCAAGATAATTGACGCAGAAGGCCTGTGGTGCTTTCCGGGCCTTGTGGATATGCATGTACACCTGAGGGAGCCTGGTGAGGAGTGGAAGGAAGATATAGAAACAGGGACCAGGGCGGCGCTTTGTGGAGGTGTTTTAAGAATTGCTTGCATGCCCAATACAAAGCCCCCTATTGATTCTCCAGAGCTTGTAAAATTTGTGCTTGAGAAAGCAAGAGAAAAAGCCTCTGTGAAGGTATATCCTATAGCCTGCATTACAAAGGGGCAAAAAGGGGAAGAGCTCACAGAGTTTGGAAGGCTAAAAGAGGCAGGAGCAGTTGGAGTTTCTGACGATGGGAAGTGGGTGCCGAATTCTGAGATTATGAGAAGGGCCCTTCTTTATGCCAGACAATTTGATTTGCCTGTAATCTCCCATTGTGAAGATCCAGCCCTTAGCAAAGGAGGAAGCATTAATTTAGGGAAAATGTCAGCCAAACTGGGTTTAAAAGGAATTCCAGCTTCTGCAGAGGTAGTGGCAGTCTTTAGGGATCTATTCCTTGCCAGGGAAACCGGAGGGCCTCTCCACCTTGCCCATATATCTTTAAAAGATAGCATAAAGGTGCTCAAATGGGCAAAAGAAGAAGGGATTCCCTTTACAGCAGAAA
The DNA here is from genome assembly GCA_027064165.1 of Thermodesulfatator sp. Taxonomy (GTDB): domain Bacteria; phylum Desulfobacterota; class Thermodesulfobacteria; order Thermodesulfobacteriales; family Thermodesulfobacteriaceae; genus Thermodesulfobacterium. The sequence goes on from JAMOQE010000020.1 coordinate 8,672, forward strand.
CTTGTCCCCATTATTTTACCCTTACAGAAAAAGAGGTTGATGGCTATAATACCTTTGCTAAGGTAAATCCGCCCTTACGGACCGAGGAAGATGTAGAAGCAATAAAAGAGGCTTTAAAAGAGGGCATTCTGGAGGTAATTGCAAGTGATCACGCTCCTCATAGTCCTCTTGAAAAAGAGGTGGAGTTTGAGCTTGCAAGCCCTGGCATGATAGGTCTTCAAACACTTTTGCCCTTAAGCTATAAGCTTGTTGAAGAAGGAGTACTTAGCCCTATCAAGTGTTTAAAATGCCTTATCACAAATCCTGCCAGGATTTTAAGAATTGAACCACCCAGTGTAAAAATTGGCAAAAATGCAGAATTGATTCTTTTTGATCCCAGAGAGGAATATATTTTTACTCAGGAGCTTATCAAGTCAAAAAGCTATAATACTCCTTTTTTAAATAAAAAGTTAAAGGGAAGGGTCAAAAAAGTAATTCTGTGCAATTTTTTACACACCTTGTGTTAAAAAAGACACATTTTGAGAAATAATTAAGTTTTAATCTTAACAAATTTTCTTAAAGAAGATCCTTATTTTATCTAAGATTCAATGTTTAATCCAGGTTTTGGGTGTAAAATTATGGATTGGTATAAAAATTGCTTATAAAAATCAAAATTTTGAGAGGGGGAGGGACCCGTGGAATTTCAGAGGACTATAGCAGAACCTGTTGAAATTAGTGGAGAGGGGATTTTTTCTGGCAGAGAAATTCGTGTTGTATTGGAACCAGCAGCACCCGGGCAGGGAATCCTTTTCATAAGAGAAGATATAAAAACTGAAATTCCTGTAAATATATTTACTGTTCAAGGTTTAGAGGGAGCCACTGCTGTTATTGGTAAGGATGGAGCAGTATTTCTTATTGAACACCTTCTTTCTGCTTTGCATGGTTTAAAGATAGATAATTTGACAGTTAGAGTCTGGGGAGAAGAGCTTCCTATTTTTGATGGCTCTTCCAGTGTATGGGTGAGAAAAATTCAGGAAGCAGGTTATCGGTATGATTATGTTCCAAGAAAAAAGTTGAGGATAAAAGAGCCCTTTGAATATGTAAATGGGAAAGGTAAGCTTTACTTTAAACCAGCCTCATCTTTTAGAGTCCATGCAGAGATAAATTTTGATCATCCTCTTATAGGTATCCAGAGATTTTCTCTGGAAATAAATCCATTGGAATATGTAAAAAAGATTTCTTTTGCAAGAACTTTTGGGTTTAGAGACAGTATTCTTCAAAAAATGGAGAAAGGCATTTTAAAAGGTGGGAGCCTTGAAAATGCCATAGTACTTGATGAAAAAGGAATTCTAAACAAGGAAGGGCTTAGAGCAGAGGACGAATTTGTAAGGCACAAAGTGCTTGATATTGTAGGGGATATGTATGCTCTGGGCGCTCCTCTGGTAGGAGAAATTTTTTCTTATTGCTCTAACCATCGTCTCCATATAGAGGCTCTGAGGGCACTTTATTACAATGGGATGTTAGAAGAAGTTGAACCAGGCCATATAAATATAAAGTTTTTTGTAATTCCTCACAAAAGAGCTTTTGGGGCTTAGTCCTTAATTATATTACCTATTTTGTGGATCAAACCGTCAGGATTTTTTAAAAATTTCTGAATTTCTAAAAGATTAATATGATAATCCGCACCAGTTTTTACGGTTAGCTTTTCCAGCTTTTTTATTATAAAAAGCAGTGGATCTTTTATCTTATTTTCTACATCTGGATAGCACTGGATAAAGATTTTATTCCCTTCAATTGCCAATTTATAAGGCTCATAAGTGATTAAGACCCTGGTTCCCAAAGGAACCTGGTAAAAAAGTTCCTCTATGTCTTCAGGGTAAAGCCTTATGCACCCATGAGTGGACCTTCTTCCTATACTATAGACCTTATTTGTACCGTGAATAGCAAAGAGTCCTCTTGAGAGATAAAGAACGTATTTACCCATTGGATTATCTGGACCAGGAGGTACAATTTTAGGCAGGTCAGGTTCTTCTTTTCTTATGGAAGGTGGGGGATACCAGGTGGGATCTTTTTTCTTCCTTACAATTGTATAAATACCCGAGAAAGGAAGTTTGCCTTTTTCTCCAATTCCAACAGGTGCAATAAACACTTTATTTTTTTTGAAATAGTAGAGCCTCATTTCAGGTAAATTTACCACAATGCCTTTAAACTTCATAAATCTTTGCGGTATCAGGACCTGACAAGGAACAAGGATTCTCCTTCCTGGAGGAGGAACCCACGGATCAATTCCTGGATTGGCAAGCAAAAGTTGCTTGTATCCTACTTTGAATTTCACTGCAAGATCTACTAAGGTATCGTTGTCTTTTAAAATGTAATAAAAATTTTTGCCATAAATATATTTTCCTGGTAAAAGTGAAATCCACTCATGGCTCTTTGCTTGGCAAGTGGTTAAAGTAAGATAAAATAAAAGAATTAGTCCTATGGGGGTTATTTTATGAAGTTTCATAATGTGCTGTCCAGAATTGGTAATACTCCTATAATTAAGCTGAATTCTTTAAAAGTCAAGAGTGGAGTAGAGATCTGGGCAAAGATTGAGAGCATAAATCCAGGTGGTTCTATCAAAGACAGGGTGGCTCTTTCCATGATAGAGGAAGCAGAGAAAGCCGGGTTACTTACTCCGAAAAAAGTCGTGGTAGAGGCTTCAAGTGGGAATACAGGAATAGGGCTTGCTCTTGTATGCGCAGTAAAAGGTTATCGGTGTCTTATTGCCATGTCTGAAGCAGCATCTTTAGAGAGACGAAAAATTATGCAAGCCTTTGGGGCAGAGATCCTTCTTACCCCTGCAGATAAAGGTACAGACGGAGCTATAGAAAGAGTTTATGAACTTGCCCGGAATTATCCAGAAAAGTATTTTTGCACAGATCAATATAATAATCCAGCTAACTGGATGGCTCATTTTAAGGGCACAGCTCCTGAAATCTGGAGAGATACAGAAGGTAAAGTGAGTTATGTGGTGTGTGGGCTTGGCACTACCGGGACAGCTATGGGAATAGCAAGGTTTGCTAAGGAAAATGCCCTGTCGTTTAAAGTAATAGGGGTTGAGCCTGTAGTTGGACACCATATACAGGGTTTAAAAAATATGAAAGAGTCCTATCCTCCAGGGATTTATGATAAAAGACTTCTTGAAAAAGTTTTTTCTGTTGATGATGAAGAGGCATTTTATTGGGCGAGGTGGCTTGCAAGAAAAGAAGGCCTTTTTGTGGGTATGAGTTCTGGAGCAGCCCTTGCAGGGGCACTCAAGCTTGCTCAAGAGATAAAAGAAGGTTTAATAGTTGTTATATTTCCTGATGGAGGAGAAAGATACCTTTCCACCCAATTATGGAGCTTTCCGCATCTTAAAGAAGAAGCTCCTATTTATCTTTTTAATACCCTTACCAAAAGAAAAGATCCTTTATCTCCTGAAGGAAAAGAGATAAAGATTTATACCTGCGGACCAACTCTTCATACTACGCCTCATATAGGATTTTATAGAAGACTTCTTACTGTGGATGTGCTTAAAAGTTTCCTCAAACTGCTGGGGTTAAAGATAAAACATGTGGTAAACCTTACTGATTATGATGACAAAACTATTAATACAGCAATTAATACCGGGATAGGTCTTAAAGAACTTACAGAACAGGTAGAGAGAGAGTTTTTTGAAGGGCTGGCATTCCTTAATATAGAAAAGGCAGATGTTTATCCTAAGGTAAGTCAACATCTTCAAGAAATGGTAGAAGATGCCTTAAGCCTTAAATCAAAAGGCTATGCTTATGAAAGATTTTCTTCTCTTTATTTTGATGTGTCAAGATTTTCTGGATATGGTAAGCTTTCCGGTATAAATCCTGACTCTTTAAAAGACCACAAGACAACAGACCTGGAGGATTATGGTAAGGAAGAGCCTGCAGATTTTGCCCTTCTCAAGCGTGTACATATTCTTGAACTAAAACAGGGCTATTTTGTAGAAGCTCCTATTGGGAAAGTAAGACCTACCTGGCACATCCATTGCGCAACTCTTGGAATTCGGTATCTTGGAGAAGAATTTGATCTTTATACCAGTGGGAGAGATCTTCTGTTCCCTCATAATGAAAATACAAGAGCTGTAGCAATGGCTTTAACAGGAAAAGAACCAGCTCATATCTGGATTCACACAGAACTTGTTTATTATTATGGTAAAAAGCTTTCTTCTACCAATCGGATTTTGCTTGAAGATATTCAGAAAAGAGGATTTACAGGGAAGCAACTTAGGTTTTATCTCCTGAGGACTCATTACAGTAATCCCCTTAATTTTAGCTGGAAAGGTCTTGAAGAAGCAAGTGTTTTGCTTGAGAGATTTGAAAAATATCTTGCTCTTTTGCTGTCTGCAAAAGAAGAAAATAAAGAGAATGCTTCTATAAAGGAGGCCCTTAATGAATTTAAACAGGGCTGGGAGATGGCCTTGAAAGAGGATCTTAATACTCCTGTTGCTATTTCAAAGTTAATTACTTTTTTTAAAAAACTTTACATCAATCTGGGGTCGGGTATTTCTTCGGATTTAAAAAACAGGGTATTATTAGAAATAAAAAGATTTGATCAGGTTTTTAAGATTTTAAGTTTCCCAGAAATAGTAAAAGACCCTCATATCCTGAAAAAAATAGAGGAAAGAGAAACCTTGAGAAAGGCAAAGGAGTACCATAAAGCAGATGCCATAAGGGATGAACTTGAGAAAGAAGGTTATCTTGTGCTTGACACTCCCTGGGGTACAAAGGTTTTCAGGAGGGAGAAGTGAAAAAGACTGATGTGCTTATGGAGATTTATAAAAGGCTTTTTGAGCACTTTGGTCCACAGCACTGGTGGCCAGGAGATACTCCTTTTGAAATCTGTGTCGGTGCAGTGCTTACCCAGAATACAAACTGGCAAAATGTAGAAAAGGCAATTGAAAATTTAAAGAAAAAAGGGTTACTTGATCCCTTTAAACTTTACGAAATTCCTCATCAGGAACTTGCTGAAACTATTCGTCCCTGCGGTTTTTTTAACATAAAGGCAAAAAGGCTTAAAAATTTTATAACTTTATTAGTGGAAAAGTTTGATGGAAGCCTGGATAAACTTTTTTCTCTTGGGCTTGAAAAAGCAAGGGAAGAGCTTCTTTCTGTGAAAGGGCTGGGGAAGGAAACAGTTGATAGCATGCTTCTTTATGCAGGGAGATTCCCCATTTTTGTAGTGGATGCTTATACCCATCGTATTCTTAACAGACACTCCTTGATAGACGAAGATGCAAGTTACGACGAACTTCAAGAGCTTTTTATGGCAAATCTGCCACCAGATACCCAGCTTTTTAACGAGTATCATGCCTTGCTTGTAGCCTGTGGCAAAAATTACTGCAGAAAGAAAGTGCCTCTTTGCAAGGAGTGTCCGTTAAAGGCTCTTTTCTAAAATACTTTGGACTTTTCTGGATAATTTGCTAAAGTTGTGGAAAAAGTTGTTTATTTTGGAATTTCTTAAAAAAGAAAGGAGAAAAACTTTGGTTGTGGGTGGTGTGCAGGTCCTTATGGGTTATGCCCATATGCTTGCTTTTAAAAGAACAAGTATTCTTTTTGCAGTAATTCTGGGCTGCCTTATTTTAAAAGAAAGTTCTTTTAAATTGCGTTTTTCTGCTGCATTGTTTATGCTTTTAGGAATTTTCGTTATAACCTTTTTTGGAAAATAGTGCTATAATTTTTATTGAGGGTGAAAATGAAAATAAAAGAAAAGATCTTAGCAGGAGAAAGGCTTTCAAAAGAGGAGGCTCTTAAACTTTTTGAGTTTGAGCTTAAGGAGCTTGGCGAGCTTGCAAGGGCCGTAAGATTTCGTCTTAATCCTGAGAGAATAGTTACCTATGTGGTTGATAGAAACATTAACTACACCAATGTCTGCATATCAGGCTGTAAGTTCTGTGCCTTTTACAGAAAACCCGGAGAAGAGGGTGGCTTTGTTTTAAGCTTTGATGAGCTTGCACGCAAAATTGAGGAGACTCTTGCTCTTGGAGGCTATCAAATTCTTCTTCAGGGGGGGCTAAACCCTGATTTGCCTTTTAGTTTTTACGAAGAAATGTTAAGATTTATCAAAGAAAAATATCCCCAAATCCATGTTCACGGGTTTTCTCCTCCAGAAATCCTTTTTTTCAGCAAGCAGAGTGGTTTAAGTATAAGAGAAGTTTTGGAAAGGCTCATTGCTGCAGGGCTTGATTCCATTCCAGGAGGTGGGGCTGAGATCCTTTCTGATAGGGTAAGGAGCAAGCTTTCTCCAAAAAAAGGAAGCTCTGAGGAGTGGCTTGAGGTAATGAGGCAGGCTCATAAACTCGGCCTTAAAACCACAGCTACCATGATGTTTGGCCACATAGAAACACAGGAAGAAATCATAGAGCATCTGCTTAAAATAAGGGAACTGCAGGATGAAACAGGAGGGTTTACTGCCTTTATTCCCTGGACATTTCAACCCGGGCATACTGCCCTTTCCCACCTTTCTAAAGTAGGGGCAGTTTATTATTTGAAAGTGCTTGCTATTTCCCGCATTGTGCTTGATAATGTCAAAAATCTGCAGGTATCCTGGGTGACTCAGGGGCCACAGATAGCTCAGATTGCTTTAGAGTTTGGAGGTAATGACTTTGGCAGCACCATGATTGAGGAAAATGTGGTGGCTGCTGCAGGTGTGAGTCACAGGTTGAGTGAAGAACAAATACGCCATTACATCAGGTCAGCAGGTTATGTGCCAAAAAGACGAAGAATGGACTATACACTTCTTGAATAAAAGCCTCCTTATAAGGGCCAAATGGGCTTTATCTGCCTCCATCCCGCCTATTTCTGATGCAGGTATTTTAATAAAAAATGGTATTATTGCAGAAGTTGGCACTTTTAGAGAATTAAAAAAATACAATACTTATCCCACGAAAGATCTGGGGGAGTGTATTCTGCTTCCAGCTCTTGTAAATCCTCACCTTCATCTTGAGCTTTCTGCTTTAAAAGGAAAGTTGCCTCAGGGAGAGGGTTTTGTCGCCTGGGTAAGAGAGATGCTTGCTCTTCGTCCACAATTAAAGGAAAGGGATATGCAATTTTCTGCAGAAAAAGAGGCAGAAAAATTGAAAGCGCAGGGAGTTTTTGCCTTAGGGGACATTTCAAATACTCTTATTACGAAAGAAATTTTTGAAAAAAAAGGTTTTATGGGTTGGCTTTTTAAAGAAATTTTAAGCCCGGAGCTTCCTTCTGAGTTTCTGCCAGAATTTGTTCTTCCTTCAGCTCATTCACCTTATACAACACCAGCAAATGTTATAAAAAAGATCAAAGCTATTTGCAACAGAAAAAAGGGTATTTTCACCATACATTGTGCTGAATCAAAAGAGGAAGTGGAGTTTTTAAAATATGGTACAGGAGAGCTTGCAAGGCTTCTTGAGGAAAGGGGAAAATTAAAGGAGCTAACCTCTCCTGGCAGGCATCCCGTGGAATATCTTTATGAACTCGGTGTACTTGATGAGAAGACACTTCTCGTGCATTGTGTTTACATAGGAAAAAGGGAAATAGAACTTATAAAAAGGGCCGGAGCATGGGTTTGTCTTTGCCCCAGAAGTAATGTCTATATAGGTGTTGGCAGGGCACCCGCAGAGAAGCTATTTAAGGCCGGGGTAAAGCTTTGCCTTGGAACAGATAGCCTTGCCAGCAATTATGACCTTTCTCCTTTAAAAGAGCTTGCTTATTTTCTTGAGACAAATTCGTGGTGTAGTCCTCTTAAAGCTTTGCCTTTTATTACCTTAAATGCAGCTCAGGGCCTCAGATTAAAAAATTTGGGTGATATTGCAAAGGGCTTCAGAGCCTGTTTTGTCAGACTAAGCCCTGACAACAGTTTTTATTTTCTTTTTGACAAAGAGCTAAAATAAGTGTATTATTAAAACTTATGAGCAAAAAAGTCAAAATTGGTTTCCCAAAATACATCAATACACTTCCTCTTCTTTACCATCTTGAACCAGAAAAATGTGGAGTTGAAATTGTTACCGCTCCTCCCAGGATTTTAAATCAAATGCTCAGGCAGGGGGAGCTACATGCAAGCTTGAGCTCAAGTGTGGTTTATGCAAAAGAGTTTGAAAGGTATTGGCTTCTTCCTGATATCTCCATAAGTACAGTAGGCAAAGTCCGAAGTGTAATACTTTTTCATAAAGAAGAATTAAAAGCCCTTTCCGGTAAAAATATCGTTATAACTCCTGAAACAGAGAGTTCCTTTTTGCTTTTAAAAGTGCTTCTTGAGGAATTTATCGGCGTTAAGCCACAGTATATCTGCCTGAATAAGACATGGAAAGATTTAAGCACTGAGGAAAAAGAAGAAATAGCTGGTTATCTTGCCATAGGAGATGAAGCTCTGCTTCTTGTAGGAGGGGATCTTAGCGAGTATTTTGTTACTGACCTTGCCAAGCTCTGGCTTGATTTTACAGGGCTTCCCTTTGTTTTTGCTTTGCTTATGGCCAGAAAAGAGGCCTGTAGAGAGTTTAGAGAAGAATTTAGGAATTTTTGTAGAGCCCTTTATTTTGCCAGGGCAAAGGCTTTTGAAAACATGGAAAGAATTTTAGAACACGCTTCTTATCCCTTGTCTTCTGAGATAATACGCCATTATTTGTCCTGCCTGGAATATGACTTTTCTTTTTTAAAACAGAAGGCTTTTCTCAAATTTTGCCAATTTCTTATAAAGAAGAGAGAAATTTCTACTTTTCCAGAATTGACATTTTTTTCAATTTAACTATAAAATAAATTAAAGAATTAAACGGAGGGAGGAAGATGTTGAGAGAACTTGATAAACGACTTAAACTCCGCTGGAAACTTATTATCCCTCTGGTCCTGGCTATCTCTTTTGGAGTAATTGCAACAATTATTGTTACAGGCTATA
>JAMOQE010000021.1 GCA_027064165.1 Thermodesulfatator sp.
TCAGGACCTTGAAAAATTAAGGGGAAAATGGCCTGAAAAAGTTCTTATTATGCAAAAGAACTGGATTGGAAAGAGTGAGGGAGCAGAAGTAAAATTTCATCTTCCGGAATTTAACGAAGACTTGATAGTTTTTACCACGAGGCCTGATACCCTTTTTGGTGCCACTTTTGTGTGTTTGTCCCCAGAGCATCCAGTAGCAAAAAAAATTGCAGAGAAAAAGGGTCTTACAAAGGAGCTTGAAGCCTTTATTCAGGAAGTAAGAAAAGAAAGAAGGCAGATTGAAGAAGGAGTTGCAGAGAAAAAGGGCCTTTACCTTGAAACCCACGCTATAAATCCCATTAGTGGAGAGAACATTCCGGTATTTGCAGCAAATTTTGTTCTTATGGAATACGGAACAGGTGCTATTATGTGTGTGCCTGCTCACGATCAGAGAGACTTTGAGTTTGCCAGAAAATATGGCCTTCCAATAAGAGTGGTGATTACTCCTCCCGGAAAGGAGTTAAAGCCTGAGGAGCTTGAAGAAGCTTATGAAAAGCCAGGTATCATGATAAACTCTGGAGAATTTTCAGGGCTTGAAAGTATTGAAGGTAAAAAAAGAGTTATTGCTTATCTTGAAGAGAAAGGGCTTGGTAAAAGAAAAATTACCTATCGTTTGAGGGACTGGGGAATTTCAAGGCAGAGGTACTGGGGTTGTCCAATTCCTATGATTTATTGCGATAAGTGTGGCATTGTTCCAGAAAAGCTGGAAAATCTTCCTGTTAGACTTCCTCTTGATGCAGAGCTTGATGAGGCAGGAAGAAGCCCTCTGCCCAAACTTGAATCCTTTGTAAAGACCACCTGCCCTCGTTGTGGTTCTCCTGCCAGAAGAGAGACAGACACCTTTGACACTTTTATGGAGTCTTCCTGGTACTTTGCAAGGTTTGCCTGTCCCCATCATCCAGAGCCTTTTAATCCGGCGGACATAGAGTACTGGCTTCCTGTAGATCAATACATCGGTGGTATAGAGCACGCTATTTTGCACCTTCTCTATGCCAGATTTTTTACCAAGGTGCTGAGGGATCTGGGATATTTTAATTTTGATGAACCCTTTACCCGACTCCTTACTCAGGGAATGGTGATTAAAGAAACTTATCGGTGCCCCAAGCATGGATGGCTTTATCCTGAGGAGGTTTCTCCAGAAGGAAGGTGCCTCAAGGATGGCTGTGGAGAAAAGGTAATAATTGGCAAGTTTGAAAAGATGTCCAAGAGTAAGTGCAATGTGGTTGATCCTGATTCCATGATAAAAAAATACGGAGCTGATACGGTGAGGCTTTTTATTGCCTTTGCTGCTCCTCCTGAAAGGGACCTTGAGTGGAGTGATAGGGGAATAGAGGGAGCCTATCGGTTTTTAAAGAGGGTTTATAATCTGGTGATAGACCTTGCAGAAAAGGTAAAAGATGTTTCCTATTCAGAGGAAGACTTTAAAGGGCTTTCAGGAGAGCTTCTAAAGCTTCGCAGGAAACTTCATGCCACGGTAAAAAAGGTTTCTGGAGACTTTGAGGAGAGAATGCATTTTAACACAGGTATTGCAGCAATAATGGAATTTTTAAATACTTTTCAGGATGCTTTGAAAAATATTTCTCTGGAAAATGAGGTAGAGAAAAAGCTGGTTAAGGAGTGTCTGGAGAAGCTTCTTCTCATTTTAAGCCCGGTTTGTCCTCACATTGCAGAGGAGCTCTGGAGAGAGATTGGTAAGGAAAGTTTTATTTCTCTGGAAGCCTTCCCTGAATGGAACGAAGATGTGCTTAAAGAAGAGAATTTTGTATTGGTGGTACAGGTAAACGGTAGAGTAAGGGATCAATTTGAGGTACCAGTTGGAATATCTAAGGAAGAAGCTCTTTCTCTGGTAAAAGAGCGTCCCAGAATTAAAAAATATCTTGAAGGCAAGGAACTTAAAAATGTTATCTTTGTGCCGAATAAACTTATTAATCTTGTTGTTGCTTAGTTTTATTTTGGGGGGATGTAGTGGGTACAGGCTTGTAACTAAGCCTGATTATTTGCAAAATTATTCCACAATTTATATCCCCCCCTGGACTAATTATACCTCTGAACCAAAGCTGGGAGAACTACTTGCTTATTATCTCAGACTAAAGTTTTCTGAGGGAGGCTTTTTGATCCCGGTTTTTGATAAAAAAAAGGCAGACTTGATTTTAAAAGGAAAAGTCAGGCAAATTTACTTTGAACCAGTTTCCTATGATACATTTTTAAAAACTAAGGAAAGAAAAATATCTTTCAGAGGAGATTATGAGCTTATAGATAGGCATACAGGAAAGGTTATTTTCAAAAAAAGCATTTCTCGGTATCAGATTTATAGAGTGTTGGAGGATGTGGGTAAGACACTTGATCCAGGGAGGCAGGAGGCACTTAGACTTCTTGCCCAGGATGTGTCTGAGTTGATTTTTCAGGCCCTATTTTTAGATGCACCAACTTCTACCAGCCCTTGATACTTTTCAAAGCCCTTTTTTTTATTTCTTGGAGAAACTAGGCTACATTAATAGTCTGGGAAATGTAAAGTGAATTTTGAATTGTGTTAATCTAAAATTATGTTTAAATAAAGAAATTATGTTTGCCCTTAATAAGCGTTATTTCTGGATTTCCTTTCTTTACTTTTTTTCAGGACTTCCCTTGGGACTTTTTTATACTTTTTTACCTGTTTATTTCAGGACAAAAGGCATAGATCTTGTCAAGATAGGACTTCTTTCCTCAGCAGGTATTTTCTGGAGCTTAAAACCCATCTGGGCACCCATCCTTGACAGATATTTTCAAAAAAAGACCTGGATCGCCATTGCCCTCTGGGGACTTTCTTTTTCTTTACTGGGACTGAAGTTTTCTCCTCTTTCTTCTTCCTCATTTGTAATTTTTCTTTTTTCTCTGACTTTCTTTTCAGCCCTTCTTGATACAGCCCTTGATGGGTTTACTATTGAATGGACCCCTCCAGAAGAGCTGGGAAGAGTTAATGGGCTCAGAGTTTCGTTTTACAGGATAGCCCTTATTTTTTCCGGAGGAATCCTTACTGCAGTGAGTCAATATCTAAAATTTTCTTTTATTTTTATTTTTCTTGCCTGTTTAACTTTTTTAGCTGGCGTTCTGGTTTTCTTTCATAAAGACCTTGAAGTTAACATCAAAAAAGAACCTGTATCCTTTAAAGAACAATATTTACTTCCACTTAAAGACCTTTTTCAGAGGGCTGATTTTCTTTTGATTTTTTTTATTGCCACCTATAAGGCAGGGGATGCCCTTCTTGGAGGTATGGTTTATCCCTTCTGGGTGGACAAGGGTTTTTCCCGCGTGGAAATAGGCCTTATTTCAGGTACTCTGGGCAGCATTTTTACCATACTCGGTTCTTTAATAGGTGGTCATTATACCAGCAAATGGGGGCTTAAAAAGGCACTTATTGTGCTTGGGCTTTTTCAGGCCTTTTCCAATCTTTTTTATGGCATTGCAGCCCTGCCCTGGGTTTCCCGCTACTTTGTCTATGTGGCAAGCATCGTGGAGAGTTTTACCGGAGGGCTTGGTACAGCAAGTTTTATAACTTTTCTTACTGCTCTGTGCAAAAAAGAATTTTCATCTACTCAGTATGCTATTTTCAGCACTCTTTTTAGTTTTACCATGGTCCTTGCAAGAAGTATAAGCGGAGTAGGGGCAAAATTTCTGGGTTATGCCACTTTCTTTTTTGTCACATTCTTTGTAGCTCTTCTTCCTATTTTACTTATTCCCCGGGTTTTCAGAAAAATCCGCTTTGAATCTTAGAAAATAAGTCCTGTATAATAAAGAACAAAGTTTGAAAATAAGGTGAGAATAGGATAAAGTACTTTTCCCAGGATACCTGTTACAGAAAGAAGAAGTATCACCAGAAAGCCTATCATTTCTGATTTTAAATACTGGCTTCTTAGAGACCAGGGCAAAAATTTTGCCAGTATTTTACTGCCATCAAGGGGAGGAATAGGGAGCAGGTTAAAAATGGCAAGGCCTATATTAAGTTTCACGCCTAAATAAGACATTTTGGCAAGAGGAAGCGTGAAAGGCCCTGGAGGAAAAAATTTATAAATTATATTAAAAACTATTCCAAGGATTATAGCCAGAAGCAAATTGCTCAGAGGTCCTGCCACAGAAACAATAGCCATGTCTCTCCAGGGATTTTTGAAGTAGTTGGGGTTTATGGGTACGGGCCTTGCCCAGCCAATAGCCTGGGTCATAAAAAGAACCAGAGTGCCAAGAGGGTCAAGGTGTTTTAAAGGATTGAGACTAAGTCTTCCAGCAGTCTTTGGAGTGGGATCTCCCAGTAAGTAAGCTGCAAATCCATGAGAAAATTCATGCACAGTAAGGGCAAGCAGCAGAGGAGGAGTCAAAAGAAAAAGTAACTTAAAATCAAACATATTAATACTTTAACTGCGAAATTGTTTTAATTTCTTTAAGTATTGAAATGGCAATCTTTACCTGAATATCTTTTTCTGGAGAAATAGAAAACATGCTTTTAAACTCGTTTTTCTTTTTTCCCTTGGATTCTGCAAGTTTAACATCGGGAATTACAATGTCAGGTTTTATCCCTATTTTGTCTATACAAACACCATCGGGGGTGTAATAATAAGCAGTAGTGAGTTTAACAGCGTATCCATCTTCAAGAGGTATTACTGTCTGTACTCTACCTTTACCAAAGCTTTTTTTCCCGAGCACAATAGCCCTGTGATTATCTTTTAAAGCACCAGTAACAATCTCTGAAGCAGAAGCACTACCATGATTTATTAAAACAGCAATGGGATAGTGGTGTTCTCTACCTTTTGGATTTGGCCTAGCGGTAAAAACAATTTTTTTCTTATCGTTTTTTCCTTTAATGGAGACAATTACTCCCTTGTTGAGAAATTCGTCTGCCACTTTTATTGCTGAAGAAAGCAATCCACCTGGATTGTTTCTGAGATCAATCACAAGGCCTTTAAGGGTTCCATTCCCTTCCAGTTTTTTTAAGGCTTTTTTAAGCTCTTCTGGAGTTTTTTGCTGGAAACTGGTAATTCTTATATAGCCATATCCAGGCTCTATAATCCTGGCCTTTACACTCTTTATAGGTATTACATCTCTTGTAATGGTTACATTGATTATGTCTCTGTCATTTCTCAAAATGGTAATATTTACTTTGGTGCCTTTTGGCCCTCTTAATAGCTTAACTGCCTCAAAAAGACTCATTCCCTTGGTGGATTTTCCATTTATTTTTATTATTTTATCTCCAGGCTTAAGTCCCGCCTTCCATGCAGGTGTATCCTCAATAGGAGCAACCACTGTAAGAATTCCATCTTTTATCGTAATTTCAATTCCTATTCCTGTAAAAGAGCCTTTTGTTTCTATCTGCAGTTCTTTATATTCATCAGGTTTCAAAAGAGTGGAATAAGGATCAAGAGTCTGTAACATTCCCTGAATGGCACCATAGATTAAATCTTTTGCCTTTACATCTTCCACATATTCTGTTTCAATAAGCCTGAGTATTTGAGAAAACAACTTTAAATATTTATAAATTTCATCCTGAGAATTTTGAGGAGCTGTAGCCGTTTTGGAAAAACCAGACGCCGGGATGGTGGTTAAAAAAAGCCATGCCAAGAAAATACTAATCCATTTTAAAAAGTTAAGTCTTTTCATAACCTCTCTCCTTTTTAAGGACTTGATGGAATAAAATTAAACACCGGAATTGCATTTTTTCAAGCTGATATTAAAATTGGAAGGGCTATTTCTAAAATTTTAGAGAGAGGTGTTTTTTTGGGTAAAAAGGCTTTGATTTTATTATTTTTAACAAGTTTTTTATTAATCTCCTGTGCTCCCAAACCGGGTCCTAATCTTGCCTCCAAAGCCTCTTTTATACACCCGGGAGTAACCACTAAAGAGGAGGTTTTGAGGTTTCTTGGTCGGCCTGTGCAGGTGTTTGTTTATCCTGATAAAAAAGAAGAATGGTACTACTATTATAGAATAAGGAATACCTGGGCCAAAATTCCAGTAATAAAAAAAATAAAAGGAAAGGATTATACCCAGGTATTGAAAATTGTTATAAAAGACGACAAAGTAGTGGATGTAAAGTATTATACTGTAGGGCCTGGAAGCTAATATGCTTGAGAAGGATCTTTATCGTATAGCACGGGAAAAGATGGTGGAAAAGCAAATAAAGGCTCGTGGTATAAAGGATGAGCGGGTACTTAAGGCCATGCTCAAAGTGCCCCGGCACCTTTTTGTAGATCCTTCCCTTATTGATCAGGCTTACGCGGATCATCCTCTTCCTATCGGTAGTGGTCAGACCATTTCTCAGCCTTACATTGTTGCTTTGATGACAGAGGCTCTTGAACTTAGAGGAAATGAAAGGGTCCTTGAGGTAGGGACAGGATCTGGATACCAGACGGCTATTCTGGCTGAACTTGCTCTCTGGGTTTACACCATAGAAAAATATCACCAGCTCCTTGAAAGGGCAAAAAAAATTTTAATTGAAAAGCTTGGTTATAAAAATATAAGTTTTAAATTGGGTGATGGAACTCTTGGATGGAAGGAAGCAGCTCCCTTTGATGCCATTATTGTTACTGCTGGGGGGCCTAAAGTTCCTCAGCCACTTGTTGATCAGTTAAAAGAAGGTGGCAGAATAGTTATTCCTGTAGGAAATGAAGATATTCAGGTGCTTATAAAAGGGATTAAAAAAGGGGGAAGGCTTGAGACAACCCCTCTTGACGGTGTAAAATTTGTAAAATTGGTGGGAGCTTATGGTTTTAAAGAATAGAAAAATTGCCGTAATTGGTGCAGGTATTGCAGATTCAAAAATTTATCAACTTGCTTATGAAGTGGGAAAATTGCTTGGAGAAAGAGGGGTTATTCTTTATACAGGTGGTCTTGGTGGAGTTATGGAGGCTGCAAGTAAAGGGGCTTTTGAAGCAGGAGCAATTACTGTAGGCATACTTCCCAGTACCAAGGCTCACGATGCCAATCCCTATGTAAAAATTCCTGTAGCTACGGGCATGGGGCAGGCAAGAAATGTGATACTTGTTACTTCGGTTGAGGCAGTGGTTTCTATTGCAGGTGGTTTTGGCACCCTTTCTGAAATAGCCCTTGCTCTGAAACTTTGGAAGCCTGTAATCGGGTTAAACACATGGGAAAATATTCCAGATGTTCAGTATGTAAATACTCCTCAGGAAGTAATTGAGCGATTGGAAGAACTCTTTTCCTGAAGCGCTTCTATAAATTCAAACAGTTTTCTTTTTTCTTCTTCGGTTAATTTTCTAATTTCCCCTGGTTTCAACCCTTTTAATCTTAATGGACCAAAACCAATGCGAAGCAGTTTTATAACCTCTCCACCCAAAAAAGCCACCATTTTTCTTACTTCCCTTTTTATCCCTTCTTTTACAACCACTTTGTAAATACAGATACCATTTTTTTTGCTTTTTAATTTTTCAAACACAAGGGGTTTTATTTTTTTATCTTCTATAATTACGCCATTTTTTAATAGTTCTTCAATGCGAGTTTTATCAAGCTTAGGCTTTACCCAAACTAAATAAGTTCTTTTTACTTCAAATCTGGGATGAAGTAAACTATGAGCAAGATCTCCATCATTTGTCAGAAGGAGAAGTCCTTCACTTTCTTTGTCAAGCCTTCCTACCGGGAATACTCTATAAGGAAGAGATTTTAAAAATTTAGCAATGGTCTTTCTTTCATGAGGATCAAATAAGGATGTCATGTATCCTCTTGGTTTGTAAAACAGATAATAGACTTTTGGAGGCGGTATAAGCCTTTTCCCATCTATTTCCACTACATCTTTTTCTGGATCTACCTGGTAGGAAAGATCACATACTACCTTTCCATTGATTTTAACCTTTCCCTGTAAGATAAGATCTTTTGTCTTCCTTCTTGAAGCTACTCCACAATAGGCAAGAAATTTTGAAAGGCGCATTTTAATAAAGCTCTATTTCTTCACTAAAAGAAGGTATATAAACCTTTGATTGTAAATCTTCTGGAAGTACACTTTTAAAAATTTGCATTTTGTCTTCTTCTCCGTGAATTAAAAAGAGTTTTTCAGGAGTGCCACAGTAGCTTACCCACTCAAGGAGTTCTCTTTGATCAGCATGGGAGGAAAAGCCGTTGATAGTATAAACTTTCAATCTTACAGCAACTTCTTCTCCAAAAAGATGAATTTTATCTGCCCCTTCTACGATTTTTCTTCCGAGAGTACCTCTTGGCTGAAATCCTACAAATACAAGGCTACATTCTTCTCGCCAGATGTTGTTTTTGAGGTGATGAAGAATACGGCCTCCAGTGAGAGTGCCATTTCCTGCAATAATAATAGCCCCTGAACGAATATTATTTATTGCCTTTGATTCTTCTACATCTTCGGTAAAGTGAAGACCGGGCAGGTCAAAAGGGTCCTTTCTCTGAAAAATTTGATATGCGTTTTCGTCAAAAAATTCCGGATTGGCTTCAAAAATGCGAGTGGCTTTTATGGCAAGCGGGCTATCAAGAAAAACCTGACAGGGAGGAAGCTCTCCAGCCTCGTGGAATTCTCTTAAAATAAATAAAATTTCCTGTGCTCTTTCTAAAGCAAATGTAGGAATGAGCACATTCCCCCCATTTTTAAATGTTTCACAAATAGCTTCAAGAAGCTCTTTTTTAGATTCTTCAAAGGGTTTGTGATTCCTATCCCCATAAGTTGTTTCCATAAATACAAAATCCGCAGCAGAGGGGAGGGTATAATCTCTTACAATGGGCTTCCCTTTATTGCCAAGATCTCCAGAAAAAATAAATTTTTTCCTGGCTTTTAAGTCTTCAATTTCTACAAAACAGGAGCCAAGGATGTGTCCTGCATCTTTAAAGGTTATTTTTATATCTTCGGAAAGATTAAAAGGCCTTTCATAGGGCAGCTGAATTTCAAAAAAAGGAAAACTTTCCACTACATCATATTCATCGTATAAAGGAAGAGGAGGGAGTTCTCTACCCTTCCTTTTGGCTTTTCTTAGAAGTACTTTATAATGTTCCCTCATTACTTTGGCAGAATCAAGAAGCATTATTCTTGCAATCTGGGCTGTGGGACGGGTGGAGATAATTTTTCCCTTGAAGCCCTCTCTTACCAGAAGCGGAATTCTTCCACAGTGATCTATATGGGCATGGGTTAAAATAAGATAGTCAATCTTTTTGGGTGAAAAGGGGAATTCTGAGGGAAGCTCATGGGCCTCTCTCCCCTGAAACATGCCACAATCAATAAGAATTTTTAAGCCTCTTATTTCCAGTAAAAAACAGCTCCCTGTTACTTCCTTGGTTGCTCCATAAAATCCAATTCTTGCTTCACTCATCTTTTATCCTCCATGCATGTGTGTAAATATTAAATGTACCTCTTTTCAAGAAGCCTATCAAGGTTATTTCGTGAAAATTAGCAAACTCAATGGCTTCGTAGGTGGGAGCTCCCCTGCTTATAACAAGCTTTATCCCCAATTTTTGCACTTTTGAAAGTATGTTCCTGAATACTCTACAACTGACTACCAAAATTTTCCCCTCTGGAGAAATTTGTCGTAGCAAAAGCTTCCCTATTACCTTATCAATGGCATTGTATCTACCTATATCTTCACTTACAGCCAAGAGTTCTTTATCTTTAAATATAGCTGCTACATGAAAGCACCCAGTTTTACGAAAAAGACAGCTATTTTCTTCAAATACTTCAGATAAATAAAAAATTTTCTGTATTGAAATTTTGTTTTCTTGAAATTGTCCTTTTTTTAATATAAAAGCGTTTTCTTTTTTTATTTTGGCTTTAGCTATTAGCTCTTTATTTTTTTTCTGAAATGAAATCTCCAGACCTTCTTTATAGGGATTTATCAATCCTTCAGAAACACAGAAACCTATGAGCAGTTCCTTTAATTCTTTAGGCGTAACATAAAATTTGTTAACAAAAGCATCTTCTAAGAAAAAATCCAGTTCTTTTTCTGTTGCTACATAATCAAGGATGGTACTTTTAGTATTATGCCTGACTTTTATGATAGAAATTGGTTTAGTCTCAGAATATTCCATTTATCTCAAAGTAACTCTATTGATTTCAGCAAGTGTAGTATCTCCTCTTAAAACCTTTAAAATTCCATCCTGTTTGAGGGTAAGGAAGCCTTTTTCTATGGCAGCATCTCTTATCTGTGCAGCCGGAGCATTTTTTATAATAAGCCTTTTTAAGTCTTCGTCCGGTACAAGGAGTTCGTGGATGGCAACCCTTCCTTTAAATCCTGTATAATTACAGGCACTGCATCCTGCAGGTTTGAAAAATTTTCCTTTTTTAATAAGTTCTTCAGTAAGCGGCTTTACAGGATGATGTCCATAGGCTTTTATAAGTCGTTCAATTTCTTCTTCTGAAGGAGTATAGGGCTCTTTGCATTCTGGACAGAGTCTTTTGGCAAGTCTCTGAGCCAGTATGCCCAGCAAAGCGTCAGCAAAGTTATAAGGATCTATTCCCATGCCAAGGAGCCTGGTTACAGTTTCAGGGGCACTATTTGTGTGAAGGGTGGATAAAACTAAGTGTCCTGTTAAAGATGCTTCAATAAGGGTGTGAGCAGTTTCATGATCCCTTGTTTCTCCTATCATGATGATGTCAGGGTCTGCCCTCAGGAAGGCCCTCAACACTCGGGAGAAAGTTAAACCAATTTTGGGATTGACCTGTACCTGTCTTAATCCTTCCTGTACAATTTCTACAGGATCCTCTGCTGTCCAGATTTTTTTATTGGGCTTGTTTAAGTATTGAAGAGCTGCATGAAGGGTGGTGGTTTTTCCAGATCCTGTAGGTCCTACAGCCAGTATGAGTCCATAAGGAAGGTCAAGAATTTTCTTAAATTTTTGATAAATTTCAGGAAGTAGGTCTATTTCTTCAAGAGATCTTAGTTCCATCCCTCCCAGAATTCTCATTACTACATCCTCATTATTTTCTACTGTAGGAATGGTAGCAACTCTAAGTTCAAAAGTTTTTCCATCTTTTGTTCTGAACTTTATTTTTCCGTCTTGAGGTAGTCTTTTTTCGGCAATATCAAGATTTGCCATTATTTTTATTCTTGAGATTACTGCATTTTTTTGAGAGTGAGGAATAATATTATATACCATACATTCTCCATCAATTCGGAATCTTACCTGAAGACCTCGTTTCCCGGACAGGCTTTCCCAATGGATATCCGAAGCCCGCATGTGATAGGCTTCTTCTATAATGGAATTGACAAGCTGGACAATAGTATTATCTATGAGCTTTTCATCTTTAACCTCTTCTGCTTCAAGTTCTTCCTCTTCTTCAAAAAAATCAACCTGTTCTAAATAAGGGATGGAGAAGTATCTATTTATAACTTCTAAAATGTCTTCTTTTAAAGCAAAGGCAACTTTAATTTCCATAGAAGGAATTTGAAGAATTTTTTTTACTTCTTCAATTTTGTCAAAATCTTCTGGATGATATGTTATTAAATAGGTAGTATCCTGATAAATCAGGGGAATACATAAGTTATCTTCAAAAAATTGCCGTTTAACCTCCAGCACCCTGGGAACTTTTTTAAATTGTTTAATGGCTTTTAAGTCAAAGGCAGGGATCCCGTCATAATATTCTTCTATACTGGCTAATAATTCTTTTTTAGGAATTTTTAATTCTTTTATTAAAAGGCTTTCTATACTTTCTCCAGAAATCCGGGATCTTTCATAGAGTTTTATGAAGATTTCCAGTGAAACGCCATGTTTTTTTAATACAAATTTGAGCCTGTCAAACTCTTTAAGCCTTTCAAATAATTTGATTTTCTTTAAATAACGTTCTTCAGGATAGTTCTTGGCAAGATTTCTATAGATATTCAGGGCTTTTTTGAATTCAAAATTTTTTTCGCATATTTCGGCAGTCCTTTCAAGGAGAAATTTTTTTACTTCTGGAGAAACCTGAGTAGAATGGAGAATATCCAGAATATTTTCAAAAATGAGAAAAGAAGAGTTCAGATTTTTTTCTATTTGATTGAGAAATTCTTTTATAGTGGATAAGTTTTCGGGATTAGATTTGACAAAATTTTTAAAGTTTTTTAAAATTTGTTTAGTTCTTTCTATGCTCATAGTAAGTATAAAATTACCACATAATAAAATTTATCCAACAAAAATTTTTAAATATATATTAAAAAAGTTTTTTAAAAAAAGATGATTTTATGCAAAAAAATGCTAATATCTGGATTAAAACTTATTATTTTTAAATATTTAACCTTTTTAGTGCTTGACAGCTGGTTTAAGTTATTATAAAATCAAGATATCAAAAAAAAGTAGGGAGGGTAAAATGAGTGAAGTGAAAAAACATGACACGCCGATGGTTGATGAACTAAAGAAAGGTCCATGGCCAAGTTTTGTGGATGACATTTATACCTATGGTGAAAAGCACAAGAAGCAGGCCTGTTTTGATATTATGGGCCAGCTGGAGCTTTCTTACAAGCACAAAGAGACTCACTGGAAACACGGTGGTATCGTGGGAGTTTTTGGATACGGTGGAGGCGTTATTGGTCGTTATTCTGACCAGCAGGACAAGTTTCCTGCTATCTGGGCATTCCATACCCTCCGTGTTCATCATACTGCAGGAAAGTGGTATCACACATCTGCTTTGAGAAAGCTTTGTGAGATGTGGGATCATCGCGGAAGTGGTCTCGTAAACTTCCACGGTTCTACTGGTGACTTGGTTCTTATTGGAACCACTACAGAGCAACTGGAACCCACCTTTTTTGACCTTACCCATCAGCTTCACTGGGACCTTGGAGGTTCTGGTTCTAACTTAAGAAGTCCTGCTTGCTGTATGGGCAAGTCTCTTTGTGAGTGGTGTCTTTATGATGTACAGGATCTTGATTATGAGCTTACCATGCACTTTCAGGATGAGCTTCACCGTCCAGCATTTCCTTATAAGTTTAAGTTTAAGTTTTCTGGTTGTCCTCTTGACTGTGTGGCTGCTATTGCTCGTGCAGACCTTTCTTTCATTGGAATCTGGAGAGACGAAATCCAGATTGATCAAGAGGCAGTAAGAGCTTATGTAAACGGTGAGCTTAAGCCCAATGCAGGTGCGTTTTCTGATAGGGATTGGGGTCCTTTTGATATTCAGAAGGAAGTGATTGAGCGTTGTCCTGGAAAGTGTATGTATTGGGATGAAAAGGAGCAGAAGCTTTATATTAATAATGAAGACTGTGTAAAGTGTATGCATTGTATTGCAGTAATGCCTGAGGCTCTTAAGCCCGGAAAGGATAGGGGTGTGTGTTTGCTTATTGGTGCTAAGGCACCGATTTTGGAAGGTGCTCAGCTTTCTACTGTGCTCGTGCCTTTCTGGAGGCCTGAACCTCCTTATGACGATATTAAAGAATTTATTTATAAAATTTGGGACTTCTGGATGGAGAATGGAAAGAACCGTGAGCGTATAGGTGAGCTTATTCAGAGAATTGGTCTTAACAGATTCCTTACTGAAGTAGTTGGTATTAAACCCATACCTCAGCATGTAAGAGTACCTCGTGATAACCCATATATCTTCTGGAAGGAAGAGGAAGTACCTGGTGGATGGCAGAGGGATATTAAAGAATTTAGAAAGCGTCATCCCGCGTAAGGAATGCTTAAATTAGAAGCATGCGCTTGAAAATAAAAGTTAAAAATAAAAGGAGGGTAACATGGCTGATGTAGTAGAAAGGTTAAAAGAGCTTTGGGGTAAATATGATGAATTGGAAGGTAAGTTTAAAGATGAAATGGATCCTATTTATCAGGAGCCTTATTATCCTGATGCAGCTGAGAAGCTTTATAATCCTGATAAGCCCATGCAGAACAGGGTTACTGATATAGGGCCTCCTTATTACTGGCAGTTCCTTCCTCCTGTGGTGAAAAAGAATTATGGGCAGTGGAAGTCTCATGAAATTATTCAGCCTGGTGTAATAAAGAGAGTGGCTGAAAGTGGAGATGTAATTTATGTTGTAAGGTGTGGTACCCCCCGTCTTGAGACTACCGATTATATCCGTGAAATCTGCGAAATTGCTGATAAGTATTGTGATGGTTATGTCCGCTGGACTACCAGAAATAATGTGGAGTTTATTGTAGATTCTGAGGAGAAGCTTAAGGCTCTTCTTGAGGACCTTAAGAATAGAAAACATCCTGGTGGTTCTTATAAGTTCCCTATTGGTGGAACAG
Source organism: Thermodesulfatator sp. (assembly GCA_027064165.1). Classification (GTDB taxonomy): domain Bacteria; phylum Desulfobacterota; class Thermodesulfobacteria; order Thermodesulfobacteriales; family Thermodesulfobacteriaceae; genus Thermodesulfobacterium. The sequence goes on from JAMOQE010000021.1 coordinate 14,176, forward strand.
GAGCTGGTGTGAGCAACATCGTTCATACTCAGGGATGGATTCACTGCCACACCCCAGCTATTGATGCTTCTGGTGTAGTAAAGTCTATTATGGACGAGCTTTTTGAGTATTTTGGTTCTCACAAACTTCCTGCCAAGACAAGGCTTGCTCTTGCTTGCTGCTTGAACATGTGCGGAGCTGTCCATTGCTCTGACATTGCCATCGTTGGTATCCATAGAAAGCCTCCTATGGTAGAGGATGAGAGACTTCAGCATGTTTGTGAAATTCCTCTTGTTATTGCCGCATGTCCTCTTGGTGCTATTAAGCCTGCCACTGTTGAAATAGATGGCCAGAAGAAGAAGACTGTTAGGGTGAATGCTTCCCGTTGTATGTTCTGTGGAAACTGTTATACTATGTGTCCTGCTATGCCTATTGCTGATGGAGAGGGAGATGGAATTGCTATTGTGGTAGGTGGTAAGGTATCTAACAGAATTTCTGCACCCAAGTTCTCCAGGGTGGTAATACCTTACATCCCCAACGAACCTCCTCGCTGGCCAACCACTGTAAAGTGGATTAAGAAGATTCTTGAAACTTATGCCGAGCACGCTAATAAGTATGAAAGAGTGGGTGATTGGATTGAGAGGATTGGATGGGAGAAATTCTTTGAACTTACTGAGATTCCATTTACTGAGAAAAGTATTGACGATTACAGACTTGCCTACACCACTTATAGAACCACTACTCACTTTAAGTTCACCAAGCATGTTGATGAAGTTAAAATTGAGGTTTAGTTTAAATTAAAAACTTTTAGAAAAGGGGTGGTAATATGGATAAAGAAGAACTCAAACAAAAGATACTGGAAGTAATTGAAGCAAGAGTGAAAAAGGGAAAAAGTAAAGTATATTTAAAGGATATTCAGAGAGATATTCCTGATGCTAAGGCCCGTGATATTAAAAAGGCTGCTAATGAGCTTGTTCAGGAAGGCAAACTGGAGTACTTCTCCACCGGCAGTACAGTGATGTTTGGTCTTCCTGGTGTGGGAATGGGCCTTGAAGCTGGAAGTGAAGATCCAAATAAGTAAGGAATAATGAGGGGGAGGGTTTCTCCTCCCTCTTATTTTACTTTATAACACCTTAAATTCTTTTAAAAGTTTAATAGCTTCTGGGATATATTTTTTAAACCATAGTTTCCCTTCAGAGCTAAGTTTATAAAAAGCTCCAAGAGCTTGTAGAATTCTAAAACATCTCACTTCCTTTAATTCTTCTAAAAATTTTGTCTTATCTATTTCAGCAAGTTTGATATAATAATCAATAAGTTTTTTTCTTAATGTGTTTTCTAAATTTGTATAAGGGTCGTATATAAGGGAAGCAAGATCGTAGGAAGGAGGGCCTATAATCATACCTTGGAAATCAATAAGATACAACTTTTCATTTTTTATCATTAAATTTTTGCTCTGAAAATCTCTATGTACAAGTACATAGGGATTAAATTTTTTCCAGGCTTTTTCTATCCAGCCTTTAAGTTTTCCCAGATTGATACTTTTATGTAAGTCTTGAAAAAGTGGTTTTAGACCGTAAAGAACTTCTTTTTCAAGGATAAAAGTTTTAGTATAAACAGGAAGATTAGTTAATTTTAAAAGTTTATTTTTTTTGATATGTTGAAATAATATCAATATTTCAATGGCTTGGAAATAATAATTTAGATTTTTTTTATGTTTTACCACTTCATAAAGTCTTAAATTACCAAGATCTTCTACTAATAAAATTCCTGTTTCTTTATCCCAGTGTTTTATTTCAGGAACAGGAATGCCTTGATCTTTTAAAAAATTGCCAATTATAAATGTTTTTTCAGCTTCTTTGATACCTTTTTTTCCTTTTTGTGGAAGTATAAGTATAAGGGACTCTCTTTTCAAAAAAATTCTGTAAAATTTTCTATTTGAACCGTCTCCTTTGAGTTCTTCTATTTTTTTTGGAGAAATTTTGATTTTTTCTAAAATTTTATTCATAAGGAGTTAAGATACTGTCTTTATAATGGCCTTTGGAAAGAGAAGTATAATCCCAAACAACACACCTTTCAAGGATGCTTCCTTTTTGAATTTTAACATTTCTTCCTATGCATACCCAGTCTTTAAAAGTTACTCCTTTTAAATTTGAGAGGTCAAAAAAAGGATTAAGACTTTTTAAAAGTTCTTCATGGATTTTTAGATAATTTTGAATGGTACCGATATCTTTGAAATAAAAGTTGTCTGCTTTTATAGCAGCTATTTTTATGCCTTTTTTTATAAGTACTTCATATATTTTTATGAGATCTTTTTCTCGGAAAAAGTAAGAAATTACATCAGGGTTTATTACCTGGATACCTGTATAGAAAAAAGTGTTTTCCATTTTATGTTTCACTCTAAAAGCCTGTATAAAGCCATTTTCATCTACCAGGACCCCTCCTTTTAATGAAATAAGTACCATGCTGATAGGGGCAGCATTTTTGAAATGCATTTTTTTTAGCCATTTGAAATCAAGATTAGTAAATATATCGGCATTTATTACAATGGTTGGTTCCTTGAAAAACTCGGCAGCATTGACCAAAGCTCCACCTGTGCCAAGAAGCTCTGGTTCTTCAAAAATTACTATTTCCAGAAGAGGAAATTTCTTTTGAAATTCGGAGAGAAATTTTTTAATTTTATGTTTCAAATGGTAAAGATTAATGCCAATTCTTTTAATACCGCTTTTAATACAATCTTCTAAGATCTTTTCAAGAATAGGCTTATTTAAAACAGGAAATAAAGGCTTGGGTATATAATTTGTATAAGGAAGTAATCTTGTTCCCTTACCAGCAGCTAAAATAAAGGCCTGCAATCTGGTTAAGTTAAAAAATTACTTAGGCTTTTTTAGAACTGGCAGACTGAGCAGCTTCTACAGTTTTTTCAGAAGAAGACTCCAGCTTTTCAAGATCCTCTTTGACATCAGCACTTTTTAAGGCCTCTTTAAATGAGCGAATACCTTTTCCAAGCCCTGCACCTACTTCAGGAAGCCTTTTGGCTCCAAAAATAAGTAAAGCCAAAAAAAGGATTATAAATAACTCCTGACCACCTAAGGACGGAAACATTTAACCCCTCCTTTTCTTTATCTTTACCAATTTTGTTAAAATTATACCGACTTCATACAGAATTGTCAAGGGAAGGGCAAGAAGAATTTGATTAAGTGGATCTATGCTGGTGGTAAGTACGGCAGCTATAAAAAAGCTTATTACAATGGCATAGGGCCTGAACTTTCTAAATTGCTCATAATCCACCAGATCAAGCAGGCTTGATAAAAGCATTAAAGAAGGTAGCTGAAAAATTACTCCGAAAATAATAAAGATTTTCAAAACAAAAGAGATATACTCCTTTAAAAATGGCTTAAAAACGAGAAATTTTTCACCAAAAGAATAAAAAAATTTGAGAATAAAGGGTAAGAATAGATAATATGCAAAGATGTCCCCAATTAAAAAGGCAAAACAGGTCAAAAATACGGCACTTTTTACCCACTTTTTTTCGTGGGGATAGAGCCCAGGAGCTATAAAAGACCAAAATTGATACAGAATTAAAGGACTACCAATAACAAAACCCAGTATAATAGAAAGCTTGAGATACATGGTAAAAACTTCCGGGAAAGTTTTAAAAAATATATGTTGTTCTTTTGAAGGTAGAATATGGTATAAAGGGCTGGTTAGGAATTCTATTACTTTTTCTGCAAAAACATATACCAGAATAGAAGAAATGACCCAGAAAATAAATGCCTTTATAAGACAAGCTCGTAGTTCTAAAAGGTGCTCAACAAATGGTTGCTTTTTTCCTTCTAAAGTCTCTGTTTCATCCATTAATGAGCTTTTCCATAGTATAAGCGATGCTTTCTCCATCAATACCTGAAAGCTTAAAAAGCTCTGCTGGTTTGCCAGAGGATAAAGGCCCTTTATGGCCCAGTATTTCCAGTTTGCACTGGATACCTTTTTTTAGATAAAATGCAGCTATTTGCATCCCCAGCCCAGTTTGTATTAAATGATCCTCTACCACCACAACAGGCCCCTGGTGAACAGCTTCTAACAAGTCTTCCTCAGGAAATGGTCTTATAGAGGCAACATTAAGTACACTTACTTCTATGTTCCGTTTTTTTAATATTTCCCAGGCCTTTATGGCTTCTCTTACCGTGCTTCCATAAGCTGCGATAACCCCTTTTTTTCCTCTTCTTAGCCAATCTGCCTTTCCTGGCAGAAAGGTATAATTTTCTCCAAAGAAAGGATCGCCTTTTTCATCTAAAATAATAGGAGTTTTGGATCTTCCCATGCCTACAAATACATTTCCCTCTCTCTGGCTTACTACTTTCAAAATATGAATGGTTTGATTGGGATCTGCAGGGAGATATATCTCAAAATCAGGAATATTCATCAGAAGGCCTAAATAATCTATACACTGATGAGTGGGGCCATCTTCTCCTACATCGGCTCCTAAGTGAGTTGCCACTACCTTTAGGGCTGTTTTGTTGAGGCTGTTGATTCTGAGTTGATTAAAAACTTCATCAATAGCAAATACTCCAAAAGTGGAGAAGAATACCAGAAAACCTTCCTTGGAGAGTGCCCCTGCTACAGAAGCTGTGTGATGCTCCTGAATACCACTTTCAAAAAAGGCCTGAGGAGAAACTTTCTTAAAGCCCCCCATTTTTACTGAGCCTTCAAGGTCACAGGTTAGCCCAAGTATTTTGGGACGCGCTTCTGTATTATTTGCTTTTGCCATTTCTTCAAGGAACTTACCATAAGCACTGCGGCAATCAGTGTTTGTCCCGGCATCAAAAAGAGATATTTCCGGGATAGTTAGGTTTACTTTTTCAGGATCATGTGGAAAATGAGGGAAACTTATTTGTTTAATTCTCTTTTCTTTTAATCTGTCAAGCTCACCTGGATCACATCCCAGTTCTATTAAAGCTTTTCTGGCAAGGTCCTCGGATAAAGGCATTCCATGCCACTTAGCGTCGTTTTCCATAAAAGAAATGCCCTTGCCCATTATAGTATGGGCCAAAATAGCAGTAGGTTTCTCCGGATTTTTTACCTTCTTTAAAATGGCAGCTCTTAATGCCTTGTATATCTCGTTAAAATTATGCCCGTCAATTTCAATTACATTCCAGTGGGTAGCCTCTATTTCTGCTTTTATGTCCTGGGGCATAACTTTTGAGATGTCTCCACCTATTTGAAGCCCGTTGTAGTCTATAAGCACAATAAGATTATCAAGGCCAAATTTTACTGCCCATCTTCTTGCCTCAATTACCTGACCCTTTTGTTGCTCTCCATCTCCCATCAGGCAAAACACCCTGTTAGGGAGTCCTTTAAGTTTTAAGGCCATTGCCATTCCACAGGCAGCTGAAAGACCTTGTCCCAGATTTCCAGTGTTCCATTCAACTCCTGGTACAGCCTGCTCCACATGCCCTGCAAAGGCAGACCCGGTTCTTCTAAATTCCAGCAAAAAGTCTTCTTCAGGGAAGAATCCAAATTCACAGAGCACGCTATAAACTCCAGGGCTTATATGTCCCTGGCTTATTACCACTCTGTCTCGTTCCGGGTGCCTTGGATCTATAGGATTTACTTTAGCAAGGGCATAAATTATAAGAAGCATATGCAAAGAAGAGAGAGAACCTCCTGGGTGGCCAGAACCTGCAAGGGTGGTGGCAAGGATAATCCTTCTGGCGCATCTTTTAAAAGCCCCTTCAAACCACTTTAATTCCTCTTCCGAGAGACTTTCTTTCTCCAGGGACAACTTAAGCATCTTCTCACCTCTCAAATTAAGATTTAATTAGGTGGAATTTAACTTAATCTATAGAAAAATCAAGGGGAAAAAAGAAAGAAGTTAGGTGGATTTTTTCTCTCTCTTCATAGCAATAGTTCCTGTTCGCACAATTTCTTTTATTCCAATAGGCTTTAAAAGTTCAATAACTGCCTGGAGCTTATCCTCGTCTCCGGTAACTTCAATTACATAACTCCTTGGGCTTACATCTACAATCTTACACCTGAAGATTTCGCAGATTCTAAAAATTTCTTCTCTGTATTCTTTTTCTGCCTTTACCTTTATAAGTGCCATCTCTCTTTCTACATAGTTTCCTTCTTCTGTAATGTCAACCACTTTATAAACATCTATAAGTCTTCTGAGCTGTTTGATAATCTGCTCAATTATTTGTTCATCTCCGTGGGTTACTAATGTAAGGTGAGAAAGGGTAGGATCAAGTGTTTCTGCTACGCAGAGACTATCTATGTTAAAACCCCTTCCACTGAACAAACCCGCAATGCGGGCAAGGGCTCCTGGCGTATTTTCTACAAGCACCGAAAGTGTATGTTTCTTTCCGGTCATAAAACCCTCCACAATTTTTCAATTATACGAGTAGCATTTCTGTAGTTGCTTTTCCGGCAGGTACCATGGGGAAAACCCCTTCTTCTGGAGCTATATGTATATCAAGGATAAATAATTTTTTGCTTTTTAACACTTTCTTAAGGGCGGGCTCCACTTCCTTAGGATGAGTGATTCTCATTCCAGTTGCTCCATAGGCTTCTGCCAGTTTCACAAAGTCTGGAATGAGAGGAAATTTTACAAAAGAGTATCTTTTTCCGTAAAAAAGCTCCTGCCATTGCCTTACCATGCCCAGATATCCATTATTTAAAATAATAATCTTGATAGGAAGGTTCTGTTCTACAGCTGTTGCCATTTCTTGAATATTCATCTGGATAGAACCATCTCCTGCAATATCAATCACCAATTTATCAGGATTCCCTACCTGAGCACCTATTGCAGCAGGAAAACCAAAGCCCATGGTGCCAAGGCCACCTGAAGTGATGAGGCTTCTGGGCCTTTTGAATTTATAAAATTGAGCAGTCCACATCTGATTTTGTCCTACCTCTGTAGCAATAATTGCCTCTCCTTTAGTAAGCTCATAAAGTTTCTCAATGACAAATTGAGGCTTTATGTAATTTTCGTCATGTCTGTAGGAAAGGGGATACCTTCTCCTCCAGATGTTTATTTGCTCCCACCAGTCTTTAAATCTTTCCTTCCAGAATTTTTTAGGCCGTCCCGCAGCCTGCACAATTTCCAGAAGCCTGATAAGAGCGCGTTTGCAGTCAGCTACTATGGGGACATCCACTTTTACATTTTTTTGAATGGAAGAAGGATCTATGTCAATGTGCACTATTTTTGCCATGGGAGCAAAGGCGTCCACTCTCCCTGTAACTCTATCATCAAAACGGGCTCCTACAGCAATGAGTAAATCACAATTTGCCACTGCCATATTGGCATAATAAGTTCCGTGCATACCAAGCATTCCCAGAGACTGTTCGTGATCTCCAGGAAAAGCCCCCAGTCCCATGAGTGTCATTACCACAGGAAGATTGAGCTTTTCTGCAAGGGCCTTTACTTCTTTGCTTGCTTCGGAGGAGATTGCCCCCCCTCCTACCATTAAGATAGGCCTTTCAGCTTTTTCAAGAAGTAAATAAGTCTTTTCTATTTGCTTTATGTGAGGTTCATAGACAGGATTATAGCTTCTAAGTTCTATTTTCTCTGGATATTCAAACACTCCTTTTGCCTGCTGAATATCCTTGGGAATATCTATCAGAACAGGGCCTGGCCTTCCAGTCCTTGCAATGTAAAAAGCAGCTTTAAAAATCCTGGGAAGGTCTTCAATGCGTTTTACCAGAAAGTTGTGCTTGGTGATAGACCGAGTAATCCCTGTTATATCTACTTCCTGGAAGGCATCATTACCAATAAGTCTTGTAGGGACCTGACCGGTGAGAACCACCAAAGGCACGGAATCCATATAAGCGGTAGCAATGCCTGTTACAGTGTTTGTAGCTCCTGGGCCTGAAGTAACAAGGGCTACACCTACTTTCCCTGTGCTTCTGGCATAACCATCTGCTGCGTGGGCTGCCCCCTGTTCGTGCCTCACTAAAATGTGTTTTATTTCAGGAGTTTTGTAAAGTTCATCGTATATGTCAAGAACTGCTCCTCCTGGATATCCGAAAATGACTTCTACCCCCTCTTTTTTGAGGGCCTCTATTACCATTCTTGCTCCACTTATCTTATCTGCCAAGGCTGACCTCCTTTTTTATCCCAGGGATATCCCTTCGTATTTTTTTATGAGTTCCACAATTTTTTCCTTTATTTTTAATTTTTCTACCTTCATCTCTTTTTCTCTTTTTTCTTCCTCAGGAGAAAGATAGGGCCTTTTAGCAAGTTTTTGAAGCTCTTTATCAAGTTCTTGGTGCCTTTCAAATAACTCTTTTACGTCTTCATATTTTTCGGCGAGCTTTTGAATTACTTCCCTATCCATTTACTTTCCTCCTTTTCAACTTTTTTATTTTTTAACTTGTTCATCTAAACTTTACTACATATTGTGAAATTTTTTATTTTTTCTCTTCCTTTTCTGAAATCCTGGTAAGGGGCTTGAGTAGTTCCACAGGCAAGGGGAATATGATAGTAGAATTTTTTTCGGTAGCTATTTCTGTAAGTGTTTGTAAGTATCTTAGCTGAAGGGTAATGGGGTTTTCTCCCATGATTTTGGCAGCTTCAAGAAGTGTTCTTGAGGCCTGATATTCTCCATCGGCACTGATTACTTTGGCTCTTCTCTCTCTTTCTGCCTCTGCCTGTTTCGCCATGGCCCTTTTCATTTCTTCAGGAAGGTCAATCTCTTTGATTTCTACCTTAGAGACTTTAACTCCCCAGGGTTCTGTATCTGCATCAAGGATTTTCTGAATTTTTAGATTAAGTTTCTCTCTTTCTGAAAGGATTTCGTCCAGATCAGCCTGACCGCAGATACTTCTCAGAGTGGTTTGTGCAAGCTGGCTTGTGGCATAATAATAGTCCTCCACCTGAAGAAAAGCCTTTTCTGGATCTATTACCCTGAAATAAACCACTGCACTTACTTTAATAGAGACATTGTCTTTAGTTATAATTTCCTGGGGAGGCACATCCAGAGCCACAATTCTCAGGTCAATTTTTCTCATGGTGTCTATAAATGGAATAAGAAGAATAATGCCCGGTCCTTTAACAGCAAGGAATTTCCCCAATCTTAATACTACAGCCCTTTCGTATTCGTTTACAATTTTTATAGCTGCCTGAAGAAAAATGAGGACAAAAACAACTAAAAATAATAAAAAAAGGCTCATTTTCTCCCTCCTGCAATTTATTTGTTTAACAAAATTTTATTAAAAATTTTGATAAAGAAAAGGGCTTTTTTAAATTGATTTAAGGCTTTCAAATTTTTATATGGGTGATAAAATTTTCTTATGGACCTGGATTATACAAAGCCCGTTGAAATTGCTGAAAATGTTTTCTGGGTAGGGGCATATATTCCAGAAGATCCCTTTCAATGTCACACTTACCTTATCAAAAATGGCGAACATTCTGTCCTTATTGATCCAGGAAGTAAGCTCACTTTACCCCTTGTTTTAGAAAAAATATACCAGGTATGCAAATTAAGAGACATTCGCTATTTTATTTTCCATCATCAAGATCCAGACATTACTGGCTGTTTTGATATTATTGAGGAGCTTTTGCCCCCAAAAAAAGAAAGATTTATTATTACTCATTGGAGAGCTCAGGCACTTCTAAAACACTTCAACTGGAAAACCCCTTTTTATCTTGTAGATAAGCATAACTGGCGGCTTAAGGCAGGTGAAAGGGAGCTTGAATTTATTTTTACCCCCTATGCTCATTTCCCCGGAGCTTTTTGCACTTTTGACAAAAAAACAAGGACACTTTTTTCCAGTGATATTTTTGGAGCACTTTGTGATGAGTTTAAGCTTTTTTATGAGGGAGAACAATCCATCTTGGAAGGGATAAAATTTTTTCACAAACATTACATGCCTTCTAAACTGGTGCTTAATCATGCTCTTGATCAAATTTTAGAAAAAGATCCATTGATTATTGCTCCTCAGCACGGAAGTATTATTAAAAAACCTTATATTTCTGAAGTGGTTAATGTTTTAAGAAAGCTTAATTGTGGACTTTATCTTGTGGAAAAAGCAGGAGAAGAAATCGGCCTTTTAAGTGAGATTGAAGAAAAGTTTAATAAGTTTATGGAAACTATAGTTTTAGAAAGTGATTATCAGGTTATCTTGCTTTCTCTTTACAAAAACCTTAAAGAATATGAAAAGAGGTTAAAAGAATTTTATGTATTATTAAATCCTTCTTTTTTGAAAAGAACTTCTAAAAGAGAGAGTTTTTTTATTAAAGTTGAAAAAGAAATCACTTTTGTTGAAAAGTTGGAAAAAAAGCATTTATCAAATTTTTTGGAAGTTCCTCTTTTAAAAGGAGGATTTATTCCAAAAATTCTTCTCACCTTTGAAAAAGGGGAACTGCCTGAAGAAAAAAAGAAGTTTTTTGAAGTCTTTTTAAACAAAATAATCTCACCTCTTGAGACCATTCTTAAGAGGGATATTCTCATAGACGAACTTCAAAAGGAAAAAGAATGTTTCTTTGAGAGGTCCATAAAGGATTATCTTACAGGACTCTATAATAGATACTATTTGATAGAATATTTAAAAACAAAACTTGAGGAAGTTAAAAAAGAAAGTTATCCTTTATGCATAGCTATGATAGACATTGACTTTTTTAAAAAAATAAATGATACTTACGGACACCTTGTAGGAGATGAAGTTTTGAAAGGTTTGGCCAATCTTTTGCGTAATAGCCTGAGGAAGCAGGATATAGTGGCAAGATATGGTGGTGAAGAATTTCTTGTGGTTATGCCCTTTGCAAGCATAGAACATGCCTGCAGAAGAATAGAAGAAATAAGAAAAAAGGTGGCAAGCTTTCAATTTGCTAATGGAATAAAAATTACTATAAGTGCAGGAGTTAGTGAATATAAGTTAGATGATGATATAGAAAGTCTTATTAAAAGAGCAGATGAAAATCTTTACCTTGCTAAAGAGACAGGAAGAAATAAAGTAGTATGTGATCATTTAAGGAGTGCTTATGAAAAGTAATGAAATCCACTGGGACAGGGTAATTACTGCAGAATCTTTTCCCTTTCAAGTAAGGGATTTCAAATCTGTTCAGACACATATTTCTTATGTCTTCATTACGCCGGTGTATGTTTACAAGATAAAAAAGCCTGTAAATTTTGGATTTTTAGACTTTAGCACCCTGGAAAAGAGGAAGCACTTTTGTGAAAAAGAAGTTGAGCTTAACAGAAGACTTGCTCCAGAGATATATTTGGGGGTGGTGCCAATTTCAAAAGAAGGTGACATTTATAGATTTGAAGGAAAAGGAGAGCCTGTAGAGTATGCAGTAAAAATGAAGCCCCTTCCCATAGAGGGCCTGATGCAGGATCTTCTTAAGAAGAAACAAATAAAAGAGGCCCATCTGGATTTGATTATAGATAAACTTGTGCCTTTTTATAAACAGGCTCGCACAGGAGAAGGAGTTGACACCTATGGAAGTATTGATGTGATTTCTTATAATACTGAAGAAAACTTTCTTCAGACAAAGGCCTTTGTAGGCAAGGCCATTGCCGAGTATCGTTATTATTACATAATAAATTACACCAGAAAGTTTTTAAAAGAGAACGCTTCACTTTTTATTAAAAGGGTTGAAGAAGGTTTTATAAGGGAAGGACACGGAGATCTTTATTCAGCAAATATCTGTTTTGAGGGGCTCAAAAAAGTTTACATCTTTGATTGCATTGAGTTTAATGAAAGATTTAGATGTGGGGATGTGTGTTCTGACATTGCCTTTCTGGCTATGGATCTTGACTTTCACGAAGAAGAAGGGCTTTCTCAGTATTTTGTTGAAGAGTATGTGAAAAAAAGCTCTGATTCAGAGCTTACCAAGCTGCTTAATTTTTATAAGTGCTATAGGGCTTGTGTAAGGGGGAAAATTGGATGCTTTACCTTTGCTTCTCCGGAGGTGCCTGAAGAGGTCAAAAAAGAGAGCCTTTGTTCGGCAAGGAAGTACTTTGATCTTGCTTACAGATATGCCGGAGGAGTACCCAAACTTATAGTCTTTATGGGGCTCTCTGGCACAGGAAAGAGCTTTCTTGCCTCAAAGCTTCTTGAGGAAATACCGGCTCTTTATCTTTCCTCAGATATAGTACGAAAAGAACTTCTCGGGCTTTCTCCTGATAAGCACTATTATGCTGAATACGAAAAAGGCATTTACTCTCCTGAACACACTGAAAAGACTTATAAAGAGCTTGTAAAAAGAGCACGGGAAGCTCTACAAAATGGGAAGGATGTCATAGTTGATGCCACTTTTAAAAATTTGTGGCAAAGAAGATTGTTTGCTGAAATGCTTAAGAAAGTTAAAGCAGAGCCTATCTGGATCTGGTGTTCAGCTCCCGAGAGTCTCATAAAAGAAAGGATGCAAAAAAGAATGGTTGAAGGCACAAGCTCTGATGCCCTCTGGGAAATTTATCTCAAACAGAAAGAAACTGCGGAAATTCCCACTGAAAGAGAATGTAATCCTTTTCTTTTTCTTGATACATCTCAATCCTGTGAAAATCTCCTCTCCGAAATAAAAAATTTTCTGTAAAAAACTTCTAAAAAATTTTTTCAAAAATTTTTCTTTTTAAACCTTGTCTTGAAAAAAGGAATGATTATTTTTTGGATAGACTTTGCTCAATAGCAAAAATAAAATCAAGGAGGGAGGTGAAGGTATGAAGATTAAGCCTTTGTATGATCGGATTTTAGTTCAACGCATTGAAGAGGAGGAAAGGACTGAATCTGGCATTATTATTCCTGACACAGCAAAAGAAAAACCCATTATGGGTAAAGTTATTGCTGTAGGTGAGGGTAGAATCTTAGAAAATGGGGAAAAGAAGCCCCTTACTGTAAAAGAAGGAGATAAAATTCTTTTCAGTAAATATGCTGGAACCGAAATTAAAATCAAGGGCGAAGAATATCTTATCATGAGAGAAGATGATGTTCTTGCCATTATTGAAGAATAGCTTTTAATCGTGAGAATCAAAAATTTATAAAATTTTAAAAAAGGAGGTGAAGATATGGCTGCCAAGGAAATAATTTATGGTGCAAATACTCGGGAAAAGATTCTTGCTGGAGTGGATCAGCTGGCCAATGCTGTAAAGGTAACCCTTGGACCCAAAGGAAGAAATGTAATTCTTGAGAGATCCTTTGGTTCTCCACTTATTACAAAGGACGGTGTAACTGTTGCCAAAGAGATTGAGCTTGAGGACAAGTTTGAGAACATGGGGGCCCAGATGGTAAAGGAGGTGGCCTCCAAGACGAGTGATGTGGCTGGAGATGGAACAACCACCGCTACTGTCCTTGCTCAGGCCATTTTCAGAGAAGGTGTTAAGCTCGTTGCTGCTGGGATTAACCCCATGGCTATAAAGAGAGGTATTGATAAGGCTGTGGAGGAAGTGGTAAAAGAGCTTGAAAAACTTGCCCAGCCCTGCAAGTCTCGTGAGGAAATTGCTCAGGTAGCTACCATCTCTGCTAACAACGATTCCACCATTGGAAACCTCATTGCCGATGCTATGGACAAGGTGGGTAAAGAGGGGGTTATCACCGTTGAGGAGTCCAAGGGGCTTGAGACCTATCTTGAATTGGTTGAGGGTATGCAGTTTGATAGAGGTTACATTTCTCCCTATTTTGTAACTGATGCTGACAAGATGGAGTGTGTTCTTGAAGATCCCTATATTCTTATTCATGACAAAAAAATCAGTGCAATGAAAGATCTCCTTCCTGTGCTTGAGCAGATTGCAAGGGCAGGCAAACCTCTTCTCATTATTGCTGAGGATGTAGAGGGAGAGGCCCTTGCTACCCTGGTGGTGAACAAGCTCAGGGGAGTGCTTAACTGCTGTGCTGTAAAGGCACCTGGATTTGGTGAGAGAAGAAAGGCCATGCTCCAGGATATTGCCATCCTTACCGGTGGCACATTTGTATCAGAAGAGCTTGGAATGAAGCTTGAGAATGTCCAGCTTAAAGACCTTGGTAGGGCAAGAAGGGTTGTTGTAACCAAGGAGACCACCACCATTATTGACGGAGCTGGAAAGAAAGAGGACATTGAGGCAAGGATCAAGCAGATTCGTGCTCAGATTGAGGAGACCACTTCTGATTATGACAGAGAAAAGCTTCAGGAAAGACTTGCCAAGCTTGTGGGTGGAGTGGCAGTGATCTATGTGGGAGCTGCTACTGAGACAGAGATGAAGGAGAAGAAGGCAAGAGTTGAGGACGCTCTTAATGCTACCAAGGCTGCTGTGGAAGAGGGTATTGTGCCTGGAGGTGGAACAGCTCTTATAAGGTGTCTTCCTGCGCTTGAAAACTTCAAGCTTGAAGGTGAGGAGCAGTATGGAGTTGAGATTATAAAGAAGGCCCTTGAGGCACCTCTTCGTCAGATTGCTGCCAATGCCGGATACGAGGGTTCTATTATTGTGGAAAAAGTAAAAGCTGAGAAAGGAAATGTTGGTTTTGATGCTGCAACCGGTGAGATGAAGGATCTTCTCAAGGCTGGAATTATAGACCCCAAGAAGGTGACAAGGTGTGCTCTTCAGAATGCTGCCTCTATTGCAGGACTTCTTCTGACTACAGAGGCTATGGTAGCTGAGAAACCCAAGAAGGAGGAAAAAGCTCCTGCCATGCCGGGAGGGGAGTTCTAAGATAAAAAGGTTTCAAAGATAACGGTAAAAGGGGAGGGCTTGTCCCTCCCTTTTTTTATTTTTTATGATTTTTTTCTTGTTCAAATTGAAAAAATAGTTTATACTTAAAAATATGAAGCTGAAAAAAACAATATTTTTGTTTTTTGTATTTTTTATATTTTCTTGTGTGTGTTCCTTTGGTCAGAAGATAAAGGTCCTTTCTGACAAAATGGAAGTTTTTGAAAACCAGGGGCTTATTGTCTTTACAGGGCATGTAAAGGCAGTGAAAGGGGATCTTAAAGTCTGGGCAAACAAGCTTTATGTATATTACAAGATAGAAAATGGCAAAAGGAATGTAAAAAAAATGGTAGCTTTGGGAAATGTGGTTATTAAAAAGGACGGCTGGAGGTCTTATTCAGGAAAGGCAACTTATTTTAAACCAGAAGAAAGACTTATTTTAGAAGAGGAACCCAAGGTCTGGCATGGGAAGGATCTGGTAGAGGGAGATGTTGTTGTAGTGTATTTTAAAGAGGGGAGAAGCGAGGTGCTTGCGCGGGGAGAGGGAAGGGTGAAAGTCAATGTCTATACAGAATAGAGAACTACTTAAGGGGGTTGCTTTAGAAAAATCTTTTAAAAAAAGGCGGGTTGTTTTAGGCGTTTCTTTACAGATTTTTCAAAATGAAATTGTAGGCCTTCTGGGTCCAAATGGTGCGGGTAAAACGACCACTTTTTATATGATTGCAGGTTTTTTAACTCCGGATAAAGGAAGTATTTTTTTAAACCGGGAAGAAATTACCAGGCTATCTGTTCCCGAGAGAGCAAGGAAGGGAATAATTTATCTTCCTCAGGAATCTTCGGTATTTCGTAAGCTTACAGTGAAAGAAAATTTTGAAATAGTAATAGAAAAATTTGAAGAACGCAGGAAGGAGCTTGAGGAAAAGCTTGAGTATTACCTTCAGCTTTTTCGTCTTACCCAGGTACTTGATCAAAAGACCTATACTCTCTCCGGAGGGCAAAAGAGAAAGGTGGAAGTGGTAAGGGCACTTTTAGTAGAACCCAAATTTATTTTGCTGGATGAACCTTTTGCCGGAATAGATCCCATTGGCATTGCACAATTAAAAGAGATTTTTCTTACCCTGAAAAAACAGGGAATAGGGCTTCTTATTTCGGATCACAATGTAAGAGACACATTGAAAATCTGTGACAGGGCTTATGTAATTGCAGATGGAAGGATTATTGGAGAGGGAAGTGCAGAAGATCTTATTGCTAACGAATTGGTGCAGGAAAAGTATTTGGGAGAAAGCTTTACCATTTAAAAACTGCTATGATAGAATTAACGCAACAGCTAAAACTTACTCCACAGCTCATTTTGACTCCCCAGCTTAAGCTGGTATTAAAGGTGTTACAATTGAATACACTTGAGCTAAATGAATTTCTTTTGCAGGAGGCCCAGATAAATCCGTTTCTGGAAGTGGAATATAGAGATCTCCCAAATATTGAAAGTGCTTTACAGGAAGAAAAAAGCTGGCAGGAAGAAGGTTTACAGGAGGAAGATTTCTGGGAAAAGCCATTTTATCTTTCTCCAGAAACTTCTTCCCCTGAGGAAGAATTTAGCTGGGAAAGGGTCTTAAAAAGTGAAGAAACTCTTTTGGACTACCTTATGTGGCAGGTGGGAATGAAAGACTTTTCTCCTTTTGAAAGGGAAATAGCAAGTTTTATTGTGGGGAATCTTGATGAAAGGGGGTATTTAATTTTAAGCATAGAGGAAGTGGCAAAGGAACTTAATACAACTGTGGAGAAAGTGGAAGAAGTAAGGAAGAAACTTATGTTTCTTGACCCTGTTGGAGTGGCTTCAAGGGATTTGAAAGAGTGTTTATCTGTTCAGCTTGAATTTATGGGATATAAAAAAGATTCCCTGCCTTATTTGCTTGTACAAAAACATCTTGAGGAACTTGAGAAAGGCATAAAATACCTTTCTGATACCTATGGCTACCCAGTAGAAAAACTTGAGGACGCATACACTGTTATAAGAAATCTTGAGCCTTATCCAGCAAGGAACTACATCAATGTAATGCCTGTTTATGTGGAGCCTGATCTTATTTTTTATAAAGAAAAAGGGGAATGGAAGGTAGAAGTGGTAAGAGATAGGACCATTAGGGTAAGAATAAATTCAAATTATGAAAAAATATTAAATTCTGCCAAGGATTATGGGCTTGAGAAGAGAGATAAAAAATTTTTGAGGCAAAAGTTTCGTGATGCTGAGGCTATTTTAAAGGCCCTTGATAGCAGATATACCAGTCTCTATAAGGTGGGAGAGGCCATTTTAAGGCATCAAATTGAGTTTCTGGAAAAGGGGAGCAAATTTTTGAAACCCATGACACTTAAAGTTATTTCTGATGTCACAGGTCTCCACGAATCTACTGTGAGCAGAATTATCAACTCCAAATATGTACAGACTCCCCAGGGGCTTTATCCTCTTAAATTTTTCTTTTCTGTAGGGTATAGAAGTAGTTCAGGAGAAAGTATATCTTCTAAAGCAGTGAAAGAATACATTAAAGAAATAATTGCTGGAGAAAACCCTTCTTCTCCCCTCAGTGATAGTGCTATTTCCAGGATTTTGAAAGAAAGGTACGGTATAAAGATAGCAAGGCGCACAGTGACCAAGTATAGAGAAGCACTTGGTATTCCTTCTGCAAGAGAGAGGAAGAAAATAAAAACCACTTAGGAGGTTGGGAAATGGAGTTTATTTTCACCTTTCGCGGGATGGAGTCTTCTGATGCGATTAAACAGTATGCAGAGAAAAAGTTTAGCAGGCTGGAGAAGTATTTCTACGGGCCGGTGGAGGCTCAGGTGATTTTTAAGAGAGAAAAGTTTAGAGAAATTGTTGAAGTTAATATGCTGGGAGATGGAGAGAGAATTATTGCAAAGGAGGAGACTCAGGATCTTTACGAGGCTATAGACCTTGCTTATGAGTCTCTTGAAAAACAGGTGAAAAAACTTAAGGAAAAGAAAAAGAGCTTTAGAAAGGGGAGGGGAGCCAGAGTTTCAGAGTCCGCTTCTGAAGAGGGTTATTTAGTAAAAACTGTGGAGGTAAATCCCCTTTCTACTCAGGAGGCATTTAAGTGGTTTGAAAACCAGAAGCAGGGATTTTTTTTATTTTTTAATACAGACTATGATAGGATATGTCTTATTTACTATGAAGGAGATAAACCTGTTATGGTAATTCCTGAGCTTGGATAAAGTATGATAGAAGTTGTAATCATTACCGGTCTTTCAGGATCTGGTAAAAGTACAGCTTTAAAGGCATTTGAGGACATGGGTTATCTTTCTATTGACAATTTTCCTATAAGGCTCTTTGGCCTTTTTTTAAAGGAAATTCGGGAGAGTCTGGATTATAAAAAGGTAGCTCTTGTTATGGACCTCAGGGACAGACATTTTTTGGAAGAATATTTTAAGGTCCTCAATCAAATTAAATCAGAAGTGCTTCTGGAAGTGTTATTTTTGGAAGCAAGCAAGGAAGTTCTTATAATGAGATATAATCAAACTCGCAGGAAGCATCCACTTCTTGAAAAGGCAGGTAGTCTTTTAAAGGCAATTGATCTGGAAATGGAGCTACTTCAAAAGATAAGAGAAAAAGCCAATCTTGTGCTTGATACTTCAAATTTTAATCTTCACCAATTAAGAAATGAGATATTTAAAATTTATGCTCCCAGAGAAGGACTTGCTCAGGCGGTGGTGCACTTTATTGCTTTTGGTTTTAAATATGGGATCCCAGCTGAACTTAATTATCTGTTTGATGTAAGATTTTTGCCCAATCCTTACTTTGAACCAGAATTAAGACCTCTTAATGGAACACAACAACCTATAAAAGACTTCCTTCTTTCTTATCAGGAGACCCATCAATATCTCAAGTTTATAGAAAATTTTTTAAGATGGGCAATTTCTCAGCACTTAAAGGAAGGGCGAAGATATCTTACAATAGGAATTGGTTGTACCGGGGGCAAACACAGAGCACCGGCTATTACAATTCTGCTTGAAGAACGCCTTTTTCCTGAATTTAAAAAGGTAAAATTTATTTCTACCTATAGGGATATAAATAAAGAGTGATTTTAATAAGAGAAGCCCATAAGAGAGATGTAAAATGGGTTTACAGCTTAAATAAAAAATTATTTCAGGAGGATGTTTGGAGTCGTGAAAGTTATGAATATGCTTTAACAAGCAGACATTATCTTTTTCTTATAGCTGAGGAAGAAAAAAAACTCTGTGGGTTTGTCGTGGGAAGAATGGTGGGTATAGAGGGAGAGGTGTTAAAGCTTGGAATAGCTCCTGAGTTTCAAAGAAGGGGTATTGGGGGTATGCTTTTAAAAAGGCTTCTTGAAAAATTTGAAGATTCTGGAGTAAAAGAGGTCTTTTTAGAGGTGAGGTTGTCAAATATACCCGCTATAAAACTCTATCAGAAGCTGGGCTTTGAGGAGGTTGGTATCAGACCTTTTTATTACGGAAAAGAAGATGCCCTGGTAATGAAAAAAGGGCTTTCAGTCTTTTCACAGTAGGTATCACCAGGATGTAAAATACTTGCAAAGAGGAAATTGAGAAGTTAATATTTAATTAAAAAACTAAAGGAGGGGACACAATGATCAAAGTGGGTATTAATGGATTTGGCAGGATTGGAAGAGCTATTTTAAGGGCAAGGTTTAAGTATCCTGAGTTTCATGAGGTAGAAATAGCAGCTATAAATGACCTTTCTTCTCCAGAAATGCTTGCATATCTTTTTAAATATGATTCTGTGTTTGGAAAACTTCCCTATGAGGTGCATGTGGATGGAGATTACATAGTGGTAAATGAAAAAAGGATCAGGATTTTTCATGAGCCTGACCCAGAGAAAATACCCTGGAAAGAAGAAGGAGTTGAATATGTAATTGAGTCTACGGGAAGATTTACAGATGCTAACCTTGCCAAGAAACATTTTACTGCAGGTGCCAAAAGGGTGATTATTTCTGCTCCTGCCAAAGGAGAGGATATTACTATTGTAATGGGTGTAAATGAAGAGAAATATGATCCTTCAAAGCACTTTATTGTTTCAAATGCTTCCTGCACCACAAATTGCGTGGCTCCTGTATTAAATACTTTGATGAAGTATTTTAAGATTGAGAAGGCCTTTTTGACCACTGTGCATTCTTACACAAACGATCAGAGGCTTCTTGACATGGTGCATAAAAAAGATTTTAGAAGGGCAAGAGCTGCTGCACTTAACATGATCCCCACCTCTACAGGGGTGAGCAAGGCAATTGTAAAAATTTTTCCGGAACTTGCTGGGAAATTTGAGGCTTTGTCCATAAGGGTACCCACTGCTGATGTCTCTTTGATAGATCTTGTTGTACTTCTTGATAAGCCCACCACTCCCCAGGAAATAAATCAGATTTTTAAACAAAATCAGAGCAGATACCTGGGTTATATTGAAGAACCTTTGGTTTCCCTTGATTTGGTAGGAAATCCTCACAGCTCCATTGTAGATGGGCTTTCCACCAAGGTGCTTGAAGGTAATTTTGTGAAAATTGTTGCCTGGTATGACAATGAATGGGGTTATTCTGTTAGAATGCTTGACCTTTTGAACTATATGATTTCAAAAGAAATTTAAGGCATGGAGGGATTTACTTCCAAGGCTTTACTTGCTAATCTTGCACAGACTTCTGTAAAAGAGGTAAGGTATCATCCACGGTATAATCTTTTTTTGAAAATTTTTGGAAATTTTCCAGCCCTTAAGGCGCAGGTAGAGGAGCTTTTAAAAGAGCTCTTTCATCCTTACAGAAATTCTCCCCTGGTTTTGGAAGAGTTAAGGAGTTTTTTTCTAAAAAATCTCTCCATAATTCTTGCTCACAATGAAAGAAGGCAGGGCTATTGGCTTGTTTTTGATTTGCTTTTCAAGTTTTTTGGAGAGGACAGAAATCTCAATATAAAAACAGCTGAAGCTATCTTTTCTGTGCTGGAGAAAACCGTTTCCTCTCTTAATAAAGTGCCCTTTTCCGGGATAGAAAAGGCGTTTAAAGAAGTTTTAAAGGCTATTTATACCCTGCCTGAACACTATTTTTTGTGTTTTCTTGAAAATTATTACTCTTTTAAAAGATTGATAAAAAAATTTCCTCAGTCTTATATAGACAGGGAATTGGAAGGCATATTTTCTACCCTTCTTAAAAGGAGTTTCATCTTAACATACGGTCTCTGGCAAAAAATTACAGAAGGAGAACTTGACGAAATTTTAAAAAAAATAGAAAGACCTATTGGGAAGATTTGCTTTCATTCTTCCTACTTTGCGGCACTTATTGAAAGGATTAGACAATTTAATCTTACTCTTGAAGAGCTTCTTGAATTCCCTGATCATCTTGATCTTTTGAGAGATTTGAAGGGCCTGATTGTGCAAATTATCTCGCTTGATGAAAAAGAAATTCCGGAAGATTTAAAACTTCTGCTTTTATTTAAATTTATTGAAACACCTGTTCTTAAGCTCATTCATGAAGAGTTAATAAGGGAAGTAAACAAACTTCTTATTTCCCTTATAGATGCCAAATCTCTGAATAACCTTGACGAATTTTTAATAAAATTTTTTAGAATTCTTAAAAAAAAGCTGAATCTTTATCCATGGACGGCCCTTGAGTGTATAAAAAATATAGGTATAAGAATTTTAAACAAACAGGAGGTTTATCTTACAGAAGTTCTTATAAATGAAATTATAAAATTTGGCTTCCAACCTCCTGATATAAAGGGAATTGATGTTTATTGGAAAATCAAACAAAATCCCAATCATTTACTTAACATAAAAACATGGCTTGAAATTTTTAAAGTAAATCCAGAGTGGTGCAGTAGCTTGCTTGCAGCACTTATTTTAAATTTAAAGCTTTACGGTATTTCTATAAAAGATACAGATCTTTTTCAGAAGGAAATTACAGCCCTTTTAAATGCACCTATTAAACCTGTTTACAATCTTGTAAAACAATTTTGTAAGCTCCTTCCAGTTTATTATAATGAAATAGGGGCTGAGGGAAAGATAAGAGACATTTCAACCGAAATAGATGAACTTTTTAAAAGAAGGGATACTCTTCTTCACTTTTTGAGAAAATTTATTCATATAGAAAACTCCAGTCTGGCAGTTGATTTTATAAAAGACATTTTTAGATTCTGGTACAGTCTTGATGGAAGGTATATAAAAAAATATTTCCCTGATATCCTTTATCAACGAATAGTTAATGAAGAATTGAGATATCATCAGGAAGTTTCTGCAATTTTGCATTCCGTCGTTTCTTCGCCAGAAAAACTGGAAGAGATGTTTTCCCGGAATGTTGAATGGCTTAAAAAGAAATTACTTTCTGTAAAGGCAGATAAAAAAGAAAAAAGAAAAATTTTACTCCTTTTTAGTCTTTATAAACTTGAATATCAGAAATATTATCAAGCCCTTGAAGACCTTGAAGATTTTATATCCCATTACTCTTCTCTTGGTTTTGAATTTGTAAAAGAAATAAAAAATATAGTAGAAGGACCTTTAACTCCCTATCAAAAGGCAGATAAGTTACTGAATTATTTGAAAGAATTGAAAGAAAACATCATTCTTTCAGAAAAGAGCTTTACACCTCTTGAAGAAGTGCTGGTAAAAAGACATGTAGCTGTAGATATCCCTTCTATGTATGGAAGATACCGTGAGAAAAAGTTTGATGCTCTGGGCCTTACTTTTCGCCTGGAAAGGCTGGTTGATAAATATTTACAGGAAGTGGTAGAGGGATTTAATCAGAATTTTGTTATTAGATCTTCCTTGTTTAAAATCCTCAAAATTTTAAAGCTTTTTCAAAAGGCGCTTGAAGTGGATGGAGTTTTTTCTCAAAAATTTTCTCATTATTTGCGGCTACTTGAAAGTTCACTTAAAAGCTATCCTTTAAGTTATGCTCAATACATAGATATTTTCAAAGGGCTTACCGAAGGGGTTCAGCATATAGTAAAGGTTTATTATACCAATCCGTTTCTTAAGGTGTTTCCACTTGTGTATAGTGTACTTGATAAAGAAAAGGTGGTGGAAAAATATAGACCATATTTGCAGGTGGAAAAAGAAAGTTATTTATGTTTGAGCGAGGTTATTTTAAGGGAGATTATTTCTTCTGCCTTTGTTCTTACTCATCTGGACAACTTTTTGAAAAGAATTTATCAGATTTTGGTTAGTTATAAAGAAAAAGTTGATCCCGCTGATTTACCTCTTCTTTTGAGTTACGATAAAAGAAGGAGTTTTTCTTTTATTCAGGAACCCAACCATCTTACTGTTGACCTTTTATATCTTGGAAATAAGGCTTACAATCTTGTTATGCTTGCAAGTGAAAAAGAAATCAATGTAAATGTTCCTTACGGATTTATTTTAACCACAGAAATTTTTCGTTGTTATTCTCTTATAAAGAAATATAAAGACTTATGGGAGGATTACGAAAACAGTGTAAGGGAAGAAATATTAAGGCTTGAGAAAGTTACCGGGAAAAGATTTGGTTCTAAAAGAAACCCTTTGATTTTAAGTCTGAGAAGCGGGGCTTCTATTTCTATGCCGGGTATGATGACCTCTATTCTTAATGTAGGAGTGAATCTGGAGATTATAGAAGGTCTTGCCATGGATACAGGTAACTCCTGGTTTGCATGGGATACCTATCGCAGATTTATTCAGAGCTGGGCTATGGCTTACGGGATAAAAAGGGATTTTTTTAATAAGTTGATGCGGGAGCATAAGCGTAAATACGCAGTAAAAAAGAAAAAGGAGTTTACAGGTGAGCAAATGAGAGAGCTTGCTTTAAGATATAAAAGAGCCGTGGAAAAGGAAGGCATTAGGATTCCGAAAGATCCATGGGAGCAGCTTTTAATAGGTATTGAACTTATTCTGAAATCCTGGAATAATGAAAAGGCAAAGGCGTATAGACAAATTATGCAGGTAGCTGAGGACTGGGGGACTGCTGTGATTGTTCAGGAAATGGTTTTTGGTAATCTTGGTTCTCATGCAGGCACAGGGGTAACCCTTACCACTTCTCCTGTAGGAAAATTTCCAAGAATCCTCCTCTGGGGGGACTATACCCCCTCCAATCAGGGAGAGGACATAGTTTCAGGACTGGTGAATGCTTTTCCTATCTCCAGGGAGCAGAAGAAGATAGAAGGGAGGGAGGGGCCTTCTCTTGAAGAGGCTTTTCCAGAAGTTTACCATGCACTTCTTGACCTTGCGTATTATCTGGTGTATGAAAAAAAGTGGGGACATCAGGAAATAGAATTTACTTTTGAAGGTGACAGCGTTGATAAACTCTATATCCTTCAGGTAAGAGATTTGATTTTGAGAGAAGATAGGGAGCCTATTTTCTGGGAAAAAGAAGTTTTGAAAGGATTAGAATATATTGGAAGGGGAATAGGGGTTACAGGGGGGCTCGTCTCTGGAAGAATAGCCTTTGAGCTGGAAGACATTGAAAGATTTAAGAAACAGGGAGATGAAGTGATCCTTGTAAGATACGATACAGTTCCTGATAATATAAAGGAGATTCACCTGATAGATGGGATTCTTACAGCAAGAGGAGGCCAGACTTCCCATGCAGCTATTGTGGCTTCAAGGCTTGGCAAAGTCTGTGTAGTGGGTTGCGAGGGTTTAAGTATTGACGAATCTACCAAAAAAGCCAGATTGAACGGTGTGTTACTTCATCTGGGGGACTGGATTACTCTGAATGGTTCCAATGGAAACATATATAAAGGTAAATTAAATTTAAAGGAGGTAAGCCATGAAGCTCGGGATTAATGGTTTTGGAAGGATTGGTAAACTTACACTCTGGCATCACATTGCCAGAAAGTACTTTAAAGAAATAGTGATAAACATTGGAAGGAAAGTGGGTAAATCCTTTGAAGATCTTGCTTCTTATATAGAAAAGGATAGTACCTATGGGTGGCTCCCTGTCTATCTTTATGGTTATAAAGGAAAAAGGGTGATAGAGGAGCTTGACGAAAAAAATAAAACGATGGTTATTGATGGAATAAAGGTGAAGTTTTTGATGGAGAGCAGGAATCCCAAAGAGATCAAATGGAAAGAGGAGGGAGTAAGGCTTGTAGTGGATGCCTCAGGGAAATTTAGAGATCCTCAGGCAGATCCTGATAGTCCAAAGGGTTCGGTAAGAGGGCATTTAATTGGCGGGGCTGAAAAAGTAATTGTTTCAGCTCCTTTTAAGTTGAAAGACAAGGAGAAGGGATTTCCAGAAGATGCGGTGACGGTAGTATATGGTATTAATGAAGAGGCCTATAATCCAGGGAAACATCACATAATTTCTGCTGCCTCCTGTACCACAACCTGTCTTTCCTATATGGTGAAGCCCCTTCTGGATTATTTCGGGGCAGAAAGGATTCTTTCTGCTTCTATGGTTACAGTACATGCTGTAACAAGTTCTCAGGTAGTGCTTGATAGGCTTCCCAAAGAAGATGCCAAAGATTTGAGGAGGACAAGGAGTATATTTAACAACATTATTCTTACCACCACTGGTGCAGCAGAAGCCCTTGCTCTTGTCATTCCAGAGATGAAGAAGATTGGTTTTATGGCTGAAAGTGTAAGAGTCCCCCTTACTACTGGAAGTCTTATTATTCTTACAGTTAACATTCAGGACGAAAGCGTAGAAAATCACATAAATAGAGAGCTTATTAATAAGATTTATGAAGAAGCAGCAGCTGGAAGATATAAAGATTACTTGATTTTTACCATGGAACAAAATGTGTCTTCAGACATAATTGGCTATCCCAGGGCAGCAGCTATTATAGAGGGTAGAGAAACTCATACCAGAACTGCCCTGGCAAAGGTTAATGTATGCAAAGCAATTGAAGAGGCTGGTGGAAAAAGCTTTTGCACCCATGTAGAAATTCCTATCACTCAGGTGGTGGTATACGGCTGGTATGATAATGAATTTGGTTCCTATACCAATATGTTAGGAGATTTAACTGTTTACATAGCAGAAAAAATGATTTAATATAAGGAACGCCATGATAAGAAGGAAAGGAAGAGAAATAGCCCTGCAGCTTCTTTATCAAAAAGAAGTGAACAAGACCTCTCTTGAGGAAGTTATAAAAGATTATGAAAAATATTTTGGTATTCCCAATAAAGCAGCTTTTGAATTTGCCGTAGAACTGGTAAAAGGAGTGCTTTCTCATTTAGAAGACATTGATGAAATTATCAAAAAATATACTCCTTCATGGCCTCTTGAGAGGCAAAATCTTACAGATAGAAATATTCTAAGACTTGCCATTTATGAGATGTTTTACAGGCCTGACATTCCAGAAGTTGTTTCCATAAACGAGGCCATAGAGCTTGCCAAGCTTTATGGTACAGACGATTCTCCGGCATTTGTAAACGGGGTGCTTGATAGTATTTATAAAAAGGAGCTTAAGAAAAAGTGATTGTAACCATAGATGGTCCGGCTTCTTCAGGTAAGACAACTGTGGCCAAGCTCCTGGCAAAGGAGCTTGGCTTTCTTGTACTTGAGTCTGGAAAGTTTTACAGACTATTTACATATCTTCTTTTAAAAAGTGAAAAGGAGTGGAGGGCGCTTCTTACAGATGAAGAAAGACTTAAGGCCTTCTGGAAAAGAATTTTACCTGAACTTAAAATAAAGGTTAAAAAAGAGGGAACAGCTGTTTATTTTAGAGGAGAGCTTCTTGAGAAAGAACTCAGATTGCCAGAGGTAGAAGAGGCAGTTTCTATTGTAGCAAAAGTGGAGGCTGTAAGGAAGCTTGTGAATAGCCTCTTGAGAGAACTTAGTAAGGATAAAAAGCTTGTAGCAGAAGGAAGGGACATGGGAAGTGTTGTTTTTCCAGAAGCCACGCTTAAAATTTTTCTTACTGCAGATGAAAAGGTAAGAGCAGAAAGAAGGGCAAAAGATGAGGGGCGGCCTTTTGAAAAAGTGGCAGAAAACATAAAAAAGAGAGACAAGATTGACAGTACAAGGAAAACAGCTCCCCTTACAATTCCTGAAGGAGCTATTGTTATTGATACCACTTCTCTTTCTCCAGAAGAAGTCTTAAAGGTGGTGATAAAAGAATTACATAAAAGGGGTTTATGAAAGGAGAATTTTATAGTCTGGAAGAATTTATAAAAAGGGAAAAGGCAAAGGCTCGCAGGCTTAGAAAAACTCGCTGGTGGAGAAAAAAGATTGAAAGGGGTATTTGTTATTATTGTGGAAGAAAAGTGCCTCCTTCAGAGCTTACCATGGATCACAAGATCCCTCTTTCCCGTGGAGGAACTTCAGATAGATCTAACATAGTGCCTGCCTGTAAAGAGTGTAATAACAAGAAAAAATATCTTCTTCCCTGGGAATGGGAAGAATATTTGAAAAGATTGAGGGAAGGTAGGAAAGAGGATTAAAGAATGTGTGGCATTGTTGGATATATAGGAGAAAGAAAAGTAATTCCTGTATTGATGGAGGGTTTGAGGAGACTGGAATACAGGGGTTATGACTCTGCAGGGGTGGTGTTTTTTAGAAAAGGAGCGCTTGAGGTTGTAAAGACGAAGGGTAGAATCCTTGATCTTGAGGAGAAGCTTTTTGAAAAGTGCTATGTGGATGCTGCAGCCCCAGGGCTTGGCCATACCAGATGGGCTACTCATGGAGAACCCTCAGATAAAAATGCCCATCCACATTTTGATTGTACAAGATCCCTTGCAGTGGTGCACAATGGAATTATAGAAAATTATTATCAGCTTAAATCAGAGCTTCTTGAGAAAGGACACTTTTTTTCTTCTGCCACGGATACCGAGGTAATAGCCCATCTTATAGAAGAGTTTTTAAAAAGAGGCTGTGCTCCTTTTGAAGCCCTTTGCAAAGCAGCAAAAAGGCTTAAAGGTTCTTATGCCCTGGCAGTAGTTTTTAAAAAAGATCCAGAGGCTCTTTTTGTGGCAAGGAATCAGAGCCCTGTAGTAATAGGGCTTGGAGAAGGAGAAAATTTTGTTGCTTCAGACATTCCTGCACTTCTCCCTTTTACCAGAGAGGTTATTTTTCTTGAAGACGGAGAAGTGGCTATTCTTACCAAGGAAAAAGTTTCTATTTTTAATCCGGAAGGAAAAGAAGTTATTAGAGAGCCAGTAAAAATTGAGTGGGATCTTGCCTCAGCTGAAAAAGGGGGCTATCCCCACTTTATGCTAAAAGAAATTTACGAACAACCAGAGGCTATTCAGCATACCTCCTTAGGGAGAATAAACCAACAAAATGGAGAAGTTGATTTTTCCGCAGATGGACTTTCAGAAGATTTTTTCAAGGGAATAAAAAAACTCTTTATTGTAGCGTGTGGGACTTCTTTCCATGCAGGTCTGGTGGGGAAGTATCTTATTGAAGAAAAAGTGGGTATTCCTGTAGAGGTTGATCTGGCTTCAGAGTTCAGATACAGAAATCCTTTGATAAATGAAAATACTCTTTTTATAGCCATTTCTCAGTCGGGGGAAACTGCAGATACCCTTGCTTCTTTGAGGGAAGCTAAAAAGAGAGGAGCAAAGGTTCTTTCCATTTGCAATGTAGTGGGGAGTACTATAGCAAGGGAAAGTGATGTGGTCCTTTACACTCAGGCCGGGCCTGAGATAAGTGTTGCTTCTACCAAGGCCTTTACCACCCAGGTATGTATGCTGCTTCTTTTGAGCTTTTACATGCAAAAGAGGGTTGCAAAAAGAGAGCCTGATAAAAACGAGCTTGAAGCCTTACTTTCACTCCCAGGAATATTAAAGAAAGAAATGTCTCTCTGGCATGAAAAAATAAAAGAGATTTCAAAAAAGTGGTATTTTGCGGAGGACTTTCTTTATTTAGGGCGTAACATTCTTTTTCCCATAGCCCTTGAAGGTGCTTTAAAAATAAAAGAAATTGCCTATACTCATGCGGAGGGTTATGCAGCAGGGGAGATGAAACACGGTCCCATAGCCCTTATTGAAGAAAAAGTGCCTACAGTAGTTCTGGCAGCCAAAGAGACGGGGATAATTTATGAAAAGACCCTTTCTAATGCAGAGGAAGTTGCTTCAAGAAGAGGGCCGCTTATTGCTGTGGTAAGTAAAGGTGCTGAAGAATTTTATAAACTTACTCAGGATGTAATAGAGGTGCCCTTGACTGTAAAAGTACTTTTACCTATATTATATGTGATTCCATTGCAGCTTTTTGCTTACGAAATTGCCGCATTAAGAGGATGTGATATTGATAAGCCCAGAAATCTTGCTAAAAGTGTTACTGTAGAATAAAAAAAGGAGGTAGGTTTATGGAGTGTAAGAGAGAAGAAAATTTAAAGCATTGTAATTGCACTTATGAACCCTGTCCCAGAAAAGGAATTTGTTGTGAGTGTCTTAGGTATCATCTTAAGATGAGGCAACTTCCTGCCTGTTGTTTCCCACCAGAATACGAAAAGACTTATGATAGAAGCTTTGAATTTTTTGCAAAACTTGTTCAGGAGGGGAAGATCTAAGTGAAATCAGATATCCTGAAAGATGAAATAGTAAACCTTCTTGAATCCAAGAAAGCAGAAGATATAGTGGTTATTGATTTACGGGGAAAGGTAGATTTTGCAGATTTTTTTGTAATTTGTAGCACGCATTCTACACGGCATGCTCAGGGACTGGCAGACTTTTTGCTTCTTGAGCTTGAAAAGCTTGGGATAAAACCTATAGGAATAGAGGGTCTGGAACTGGGGCAATGGATAGTGCTTGATTATAATTCTGTGGTGGTGCACATTTTCTACGAGCCAGTGAGAGAAATTTATGCCCTGGAGGAACTATGGCTTGATGAGCCGCCTACCAGGAAGGAAAAAGCATCTCCTCAACCTTCCTGAGGAGTTTGTCTAAATTTTTGCCCGTTCTGGCAGAGATAGCCACTCCTTTGTATCTATTTTCCAGAAGTGCTGGGGGGAGCTCCTCTTCTATTTTATCTATTTTATTTAATACCACGAGCCTTGGCACATGGAGGAGGTCCATTTCTTCAAGCAGGGCCTCTACAGTGATGAGGTGGGTTTCAATATCCGGATGAGAGGCATCTACAATGTGTAAAAAAAGATCAGCAGTATAAAGTTCTTCTAAGGTGGCTTTGAAGGCTTTTTTCAATTCTTCAGGGAGGTCTCTTATAAAACCTACTGTATCCGTAAAAAGTGCAATGTTGCCTCCTGGAAGTTTTACTGCTTTGGTGACAGGATCAAGGGTGGCAAAGAGTTTGTCCTCCGCAAGATATTCTGTTCTGGAAAGGACATTTAGAAGGGTTGTCTTTCCGGCATTGGTATAGCCAATAAGCACTACTACTTTGAAGTTAAGTTTTTTTCTTTTCTTTCTTCTAAGCTCTCTTTGCATGGAAATTTCTTTCAATTTTCTTTCAAGCCTTGCAATTTTGTCTTTTATACGGCGCCTATCAATTTCAAGCTTTGTTTCTCCAGGTCCCCTTGCTCCTATACCACCTGTAAGCCTGGAAAAGGCATCATCTTTTGCCCTTAGCCTTGGAAGAGCATACTTTAACTGAGCAATCTCCACCTGAATTTTTCCTTCCTTGGAAGTTGCCCTCTGGGCAAAAATATCAAGAATTAACTGGGTCCTGTCTATTACCCTCAAATCTGTAATTTCTGTGAGGGATCTTACCTGGGAGGGGCTGAGTTCTCTATCAAAAATAAGTAGATTGGCCCCTGTTCTCATGGCTTCTATCATGACTTCAAGCAGCTTTCCCTTACCAATAACATATTTAGGATCAGGTGAATGTCTCTGTTGTACAATTTCTCCTACTATAGTAACTCCTGCAGTATGTGCAAGTTCTTTAAGTTCAGCCAATCTCTCTTCAGTATCCCGATCTCCTGGATTTTTTAGTAAAATAAGTAAAGCCCTGTCTTCAGAATCCCTTACAGATTTAGCTGGTTTTATTCTTTCAAGTTCTGCTTCTATGGTTTTTATAAGTTCAAGGAAGTTTTCTTTAATATCCCATACATATTTTGGGGGATAAAAGTAAAAAAAACGCTCTTCAAATGAAAGCCCTTTTTCTCTCATTTCAGGGAAAGGGAGAATATGTACCAGGTGGAGTCTCCCGGGTTCTCCTTCTTTGTTTACTTCAAGGGAGCCAAGAAGATCCAATCTCAGAAAGGCAAGGTCCAATAAATCGTCTTTGTTAAATCCCGTGCCAGGTTTCCTTGATTTACTGAATTCTTTTACAAAATGCGTGTGAATAAGCCTTAAGCCCTTTAGCCTGGCTATGTAATCTCTATATCCTCTGAGTTCAGGAATTTCTATTTGATGATGGGTACCTACAATGACATGAGTAATTTCTCCTTTTCTGTTAATCAGGATACCAATCTGTCTATTTATTTCTGCAGAAAGTTTGGCAATTTCCCTTGCCAGCTCTGGTGTAATAATAGAAGCCGGAGGGATTCTTCTATAATAAAGCCTTTCCAGTTTTTTTAAAATTCCTGGTTTAAGCCCTGTAGTATTTCCAAAAATACTGTATCCCATAGGTAAGTTATAGTTTAATAGATTTTTTGAAATCCTCCAGTATAAGATAAGCTGCTGGAACAAAAAGTAAAGTAATAAAAGTAGCAAATAGTACGCCAAATCCCAGGCTAATAGCCATGGGTATGAGAAATTGAGCCTGGACACTTTTTTCAGATATCATAGGGACGAGACTTATAAAAGTGGTAAGAGTTGTAAGAATAACGGGTCTAAATCTTATGAGCACTGCTTTTACTACAGCTTCATAAATAGTTTTTCCTTTCTTTTTAAGGTTTTCTATAGCATCCACCAGGATCAGGGCATCGTTTACCACCACTCCTGCAAGGCCTACTATACCAAAAAAGCTTAAAATACAGATAGGTTTCCCCAGGAGTACATGCCCCCAGAAAGCACCTATAATGCCAAAAGGAATAGCAGCCATTATGATAAATGGTTTAACAAAAGATTTAAGAGGAACGGCAAGAAGGACATAGATAAGAAACATAGCAAATATAAATGCATCCATTACATCTTTAAAAGCCTTTCTGTGCTCTTTTCCTGCTCCTTCCATGCTGTAGTTAAGCTCAGGATACTTTGCTTTGAGTTGAGGAAGAATTTTGTGAAAAAGAATTCTTCTTATTTCCTTTGCACTCGTTATTTTTTCATCTACATCGGCGCTTATCGTGATCACCCTTTTAAGATCTGCCCTGTGGAGTGAAAGGTAACTTTTAGTAAACCTGAGTTCAGCTACATCCTTTAAAGGCACCATTTTTCCTGAGGGTGTCATGATTTTCATTTCATAAATTGTGGAAAGCTTTTCCCTTTCATTTTGAGGTAACCTTACCATTACCCTTACTTCGTCTCTGCCTTTTTGAAAACTGAGGGCTTCAGCTCCATAAAATCCGGCCCGCACCTCTTCTGCAACGCTTCTCAGGTTCAATCCCAATTTATATGCAAGTGGCTTCAGTTTTATTTGAATTTCCCTTTTGCCCGGCAGGAAGTTGTCACTTATATCATAAACCCCGGGAAACTTTTTTAGCGTATGCTCAAGCTCTTTGACAATCTTTAAAAGGGTTTTCTGATTTTCCATATAAAGATTTACTTCCACATCCTTTCCAAAATTGAAGAGTACACTTTGAAAAGTTATGGACTCGGCTTCAGGGATTTCCCCCACCTTTTTTCTCCATTTTTTTGCCAGTTCCACAGCACTAATTCCTTCTCGTTTCTCAGGGGGAGTAAGTTTTATGGTGATCTGTGCCAGATTGGAGCTAATGTCTTTTGCTCCTGCCCTTGGGCCGTGAGTAATCATTTGAACTCCCAGCATGGTAAGGGTGTATCTCATGGCCTGTGGAGACACAACCTCTCTTCCAGCTTCTTCAATTCTTCTGGCTACCTGCAGAGTTTTTTCTGGAGGCGTTCCTGCTGGCATGGTGAGGTAACAATCTATTTGGTCTGCCTCAACCCTTGGAAAAAATAATGTTTTGACCCTGCCTCCCAAAATAAGGGCTAAAGAAAACATCAATACGGCCAGAAAGAGGCTTATGGTAATGTACCTGAATTCAAGAGAACAGAGAAGAAGTTTTTTAAAGGGGCCTTCTACAAATGCCTTCAGTTTTTGGTTGATTAAATCAAGGCGTCTTTTTTTATTCAAATCAAACTTTGTTTCAGCAAGGTGACAGGGAAGTATAAAAAGTGCTTCAAGTAAAGAACCAAGGAGCACCAGAATCACCACTATAGGAATGTGCCTTATAACTTTTCCTACCACGCCAGTTCCCAGAAGCAGAGGATAAAAGGCAGCCATGGTGGTCAAGACAGAAAAAATAACAGGCTGATAAACTTCCAGAGTTCCTTTAATGGAAGCAGGGACAGGTGGATCCCCCAGTTCCCTTCTTCTAAAAATGTTTTCTCCTATAACTATGGCATCATCTACCACTATTCCAAGTACTAAAATAAAGCCAAACAGGGAAATCATATTTATAGAAACATTAAAGTGAGGAAGTATCCAGAGGGCAAAACAAAAAGCAACAGGAATTCCCATGGTTACCCAGAAAGCCAGTTTGAAGTGAAGAAATAGCCCCAGAGTAATGACCACAAATATCATACCTATGGCCAGGTTCTTTAAAAGAAGATCAAGACGGCTTTTTAAAATTGAAGTAGTATCAAAGTAAATTGCTGTTTTAACTCCTGCAGGCAGACTTTTTTTAAATTTTTTTAAAAAGTTGCGTACTTCTTTTGAAATTTTCAGGTCGTTTTGATTCCCCACTCTAAATACCTGCACAATGATGGTTCTTTGCCCCTGAAAATAGGCAGCAAGGGTAATATCATCTCTGAAGCCATCTTCTACTCTGGCGATTTTTCCCAGAGTAATGGTTCTTCCATCAGGCCCTGTGAGCACAGGTAATTTTGCATAATCTTTTGCTTGAGTCAATTTCCCTTTACTTCTTAACAGAACTTCCTCATGAGGGGTTGTGATCTTTCCTGCTGCCAGGTCAAAGCTTTCCTGAGATATTATGTGGGCAAGTTTCGTTAAAGTTAAATGATATCTTTCAAGCCTTCTTTTGGGCACTTCTATGTGTATTTCTTCAGGCCTTACCGCATAAAGTCTTACTTCTGTAATATCCGGGAGCTCTTCAAGTTCGTCTTTTAATCTTTCTCCCACTTTTTTAAGTGTTTTTTCCGGTGCAGAACCATAAACAGCTATACTAACCACCGGGTATCGTCTTATTACTTTTTCTACAACCGGTCTTTCTGCCTCTTCTGGCAGATTTGTTATTCTATCCACTGCGCTCTTTACATCCTGCAGGAGTTCATTTGTGTTCCACCCTCTTATTACTTCTATAAGAATAGTGCCAGAGCCTTCTTTAGAAGTGGAGGTTATTCTTTCTATACCTGCAAGTCCGGCTACTTTCTCTTCAATGGGTTTTACAACCCCTTCTTCCACCTCCTGAGGAGAGGCACCGGGATAGGAAACGCTTATTCTAATCAAATCAGGCTCAGCATCAGGAAATACTTCCACTTTAATGCTAAAAGCAGAGATTAGCCCTCCTACAATGAAAAGCAACATTAACAAATTTGCTGCTACTGAATTTTCTGCAAACCAGGAAATAATCTGCTTCACTTTTTTACCCTCACCTTCATGCCTTCACTTACAATACTGAGAGACGAAATAATAACTTTGTCTCCATTTTTAAGCCCCTGAGTGACGACTGCTTCGTCTTTTTTTATAAAAGCTATTTTTACTTTCTTAAATTTTAGCCTGTTATTTTGATCCACAACCCACACAACCTGATTTCCTTTTTCCTGATGAATTGCATTTAAAGGCAAAGAAATAGCCTTTTTAAGAACAGGCCCATAAATGAAAACCCTTACATAGTCTTCTGGAAGAAGTTTCCCCCCGTCCTCTGGATTTATTTCAATAATTATGGGAACGAGACCTGTTTTTTCGTCTATTTTCCCTCCCCAGCCTTTTACCACTCCTTTTACTTCTTCTGGAGTTGTATCGGAGACTATATTTACTTTTTCTTGAGGTTTTATCCATTTTAAGTCTTCCGGTGAGGCATAGCTTACGACTTCCATTTCCCGGGTAGAGTAAATTTCTGCAAGTACCTGCGGAGGAGCCACATATTGTCCTATATCAACGGATTTTTTTAATGTCCTTCCATCAAAGGGAGCATAAATTTTGGTTCTTGCAAGATTTAATTTTGCTTTTTCAAGCTGTGCTTTTGCTGCTTCAAGCTGGGCTTTTAATGCCCGGATCTCAGGTTCTTTGCTTACCAGGGGTGGGGGAGGAGTATGTCTTACCAGATGCCATTCCTCAATTGCCTGCTGGGCTTTAGCCTGTAAAGTCTCTAAGTCGCTTTCTATTTTTTTTACCTGAGCTTCTGCAGAACAAAGGGCAAGCACATAATCTCTGTCTTCTATTTTAAAAAGGAGCTCTCCTTTTTTAAAACTCCCCCCTTCTCTTAAATGCGGGGAAACATATACAATTTTTCCAGAAACCTGAGGCACTATGGA
The DNA here is from genome assembly GCA_027064165.1 of Thermodesulfatator sp. Taxonomy (GTDB): domain Bacteria; phylum Desulfobacterota; class Thermodesulfobacteria; order Thermodesulfobacteriales; family Thermodesulfobacteriaceae; genus Thermodesulfobacterium. Next base: position 49,219 of record JAMOQE010000021.1, read on the forward strand.
AATTTTTTTCAATGCCCTTACCCTGCCATCCAGTTCCAGAATTACTTTATACGGAGCATAGTGAACCTTTTTTACTCTTACCAATGGAATAAGTTTGGGTGGCTTTTGTGGTTTTATTTTGGGACGGGTATGTATAATATAAAATCCAATTACTCCTGAGAAAAATAATATAAAAAGAGCTGTTATTACTTGCATAACTCTTTTGGACATTTTTGTATCCCTCCTCCAAGTGCTTTATAAAGAAAAATACGATTTGTTATCAGGGCATATCTTGCATCTACCAATTCTTCTTTTGCTTGTAGAAAAGAAATTTTTCTTTTTAAAAGTTCGTTTAGATCCAGCAATCCTTTTTCATATCTTTTTTGAGCAATATCTAAGAGTTCTTTTCTGAGTTTTAAACTTTCCTTTTTTAAAGCAAGGGCTGTTTTTAGCAGCTTTTCGTTTGCTAAAGCTTCTTCCACTTCCCAGAAGGCATTAAGTACAGTTTTTGCATATTTGGCAGCAGCTTCTTTTACTTCCCACTTTTTTTCTTCTGCCATAGCTTTCAATTTACCATAATTAAAAATAGGGAAAGCGGTTTCAAATGCCAGCTTCCACAAAAAATTTGAGCTTGAAAATAACTCTTTAAGTTCTGTACTTTTAGAACCTCCGGCCCCTGTAAGTGATATTTTGGGAAATCTTTGAGCTAAACGAGAGAGGTACTCGCAATTCAAAGCCTTTATTTCGTATTCTACTTCTATAATATCAGGACGGTTTTTTAATAAATCTGAAGGAAGATAAGAAGGAATTGGGGGAAGTTTGGAGGGTAATTGAGGAGCAAGGTGGGGAAGTTTAAAAGTTCCAAGCAGAATACCAAGTTTGGTTCTGGTAGTATAAAGCTCTTTTTTTAGAGTGGTCAGAAGATATTCTTTTTCAAGTGTAGTTATTTTTGCCTCTTTTATAGAAGAAAGTTCTACGAGTCCTTTTTTATATCTTGATTTCATTATTTTAAAAAACTTTTTGTGTAATTTAATTTCATTTTTTAGGATAGAAATTTTTTTTGAAAGATAGGCAATTTTATAATAATAGTTTGCCACTTCAGCAGATATACTTATTTCCAGGGCCTTTTTATTCCACTCAGCAGAAAAGGTTTTATATAAAGCGCTTTTATAAGAATTTGTTATTTTTTTCCAGAGATCAACCTCATAAGAAGTGGTAAGCTGCAGGGTATACGCCTCTTCAGGATTTTTTATAGTTTGTTCATGGCCAGTTGAATGGGGTGTCTTATTGAACCAGGTAAGCTCACCTGTGCTACTGAGGTCAAGGTGGGGAAGTTTTGCAGATCTTTCAATTTTGGAAAGCGCATTTAATTCTTTTATTTTAAAAGATAAAATTTCAAGATCTTTATTATTTTTGAGTGCCTGTAAAATAAGATTATTTAAATTGCTATCTCCAAATTCTTCCCACCAGGGCCTGCAAAGTTCCGTTTTGCTGAACTTTGCTCCGGGATGCGAAGGAAACTTTCCGGGAAGAGAAATTTTTTTAATCTTTACGGGGTGGAAAAAAGAACAGGAAGACAAAAATAACACAACAACTAAAATGAATGGAAGTTTTTTCATTTTTGAGGAATATATTCTAAAAAGGGAGTTTTTTCAATAAAATGAGTTGAAAAAGGTATGCGAAATGATAATATAAGGAGAACTCAGAAGAGAGGAGGTAAAAATGAAAAAGATTATAAATTTTTTGTCTTCAGCAAAATTGGCGATAGTGCTTTTTTTTGTACTTGCAGCCTTTTCCACTTTGGGGACCCTTCTTCCTCAGGGAGCTCCTCCTCAGGTTTATTTAATGAAATATGGGGAAACTTTTGGAAAACTAATTTTATATTTCGGTTTGAATGATACCTATCATTCCTGGTGGTATATCTTTTCTCTTTTCCTCTTTCTTACCAATCTAATTCTCTGTTCTATAAAAAGATTTCCTGTATCGTGGAAACTTTATAAAAAGGACCCTGTTAAAATAAATTTAGCCAATCTTCCTTTTAAACAAACTCTCAGGATAAAAGAAAATTTTGAAAAACTTGAAAACAAGCTTCTTTCTCTTGGTTTTAAAAAAATTATAAAAGGTGAAGAGAAAATTTTTATCAAAGATAAATGTAGGTGGTCTTATTTATCAGTTTACTTTGTCCATTTTTCTTTGGTGCTTGTTATCCTGGGAGGCATAATAGGAGGGATCTGGGGCTATAGAGGAAATATGTTTCTTTTTGAGGGTGGGAGTTCCAATCAGGTTATGCCTTTCAGGGGAGACAAGCCTATTTTTTTGCCTTTTACTGTAAAACTCAATAAGTTTAAGCTTGAACTCTATCCAGATGGTACACCAAAAGAATACATTTCTTACATTACTATTATAGATGAAAAAAACAAAGTAAATGCCACTGTAAGGGTAAATCACCCTTTTACATATAAAGGCATTACTTTTTACCAGGCAAGTTATGATGTAATTCCAGAATTTGTAATAGAGGTAAAGACAAAAGGTATTAAAGGTACCTATACTCTTGCTCCAAATAATCCTCTGTTCATAGAGAATCGTTATACCATAGTCCTTGAAGGGTATAGGGCGCATAGAGGCTTTGTAGCCTGTAAAATAGCTGTATTTGATGCTGAGACAGGTTCCAGCAAAGAAACTTTTCTTATTCAGGGGAGAACAACAAAATTTCGCCTGGGGAATATTCCTTTTTCCATATCCATGAAGGAGATCAAAGAAAAGTACGCAAGTGGGCTTCAGGTAAAAAAAGACCCTGGTGTGCCTTTAGTATATTTAGGGTTTTTAACGATTATTATTGGTCTTATTGCTGTCTATTTTTGTGAACCCAAAACTTTTTGGGCTTATCTTAAGGAGAAAGAAAAATTACTTATACTCGGGGCCACTTCCAAAAGAGATAGGGCAGAACTTAAGCTTGAACTTCAAAGACTTGCCGAAGAACTTAGTCGCGTTTAATCTCTGCCGTATTTTACAGCTTTAAGCCCGAGTAAAAAGATTATTAAACACAAAGAACTTAAAACAAAAAAATCTTCAGGAACTGTCTGTCCTCCAAGAGCCACTTTTCTTAAATCTTTTGTTACCAAAGTTAGGGGTAGATACATAATAAGTTCCTTTAAGAAAGGAGGCAGGTTCTCCACAGGAAAAAAAGTTCCACTTAAAAACATCATAGGGGTTATAATAAAATTTGTTATAAGGGTTTGATCAGCGTGAGATTTTATAAGCATTGCACTGATTACTCCCAGGCAGGCAAAGAAAAAAGTATTTAAAAAGATTAAAGCAAAAAAAGAAAAATTTATAACGGGTTTTACGCCACTTAAATAAGCAAGTATTAAGATAATTGCAGTTGCAGTAAAAGCCCTTGTAATGCCAGTTGCTACTTCTCCAAGCAAATATTCTACTTCTGAAATAGGTGCACATTTAAATTCTTCAAAGCTTTTTAAATAAAATTTTGAGATATTGATTTCTACATTTATAGAAAATGCCTGCATCATGGTAGTACCAGCTATAAGTCCTGGAATCAAGAATTGAAGATAAGGAATTCCTTTTATTGTTAGGTGTTTACCAAGCCCAAGTCCAAAAGCAAGGATATAAAGCAAAGGACTTACAGATAAGGAGAGTATAAATTTAAAAGCCCTGTTTTTTAAAAGGAAAAGTTCTCTTAAATAGACTCCTAAAAATCCTTTCACTAAAGCTCACTCCTTATATATTTAAAAAATACATCCTCTAAAGTGATTCTTCTTAATGTTACCAGAGTATTTTCCCTGCTGTAGAGTAAAAGCTCTTTTTCTGCCTTTTCTCGGGACTGAAAGTATTTAGTTATCCTTTTTTCTTTTGTATAAATATCTATAGCATACTGTCCCAAAGTGGCTATAAGATTTGAAGGAGTATCAATAACAGTGAGTTTCCCTTTATGAATAAAAGCAACTCTATCAGCAAGCTGTTCTGCTTCTTCCATATAATGAGTGGTAAGCAGAATAGTTGCTCCCTTAAGCTGAATTTTTTTTATAAGTTCCCAGAGCCTTCTTCTTATTTGAGGATCAAGCCCTACAGTAGGCTCATCAAGAAGCAAAATAGAAGGCTCGTGCATTAGCGCTCTTGCTATAAGAAGCCTTCTTTTCATTCCACCCGAAAGGTTTTTTACCCTGTGTTTCCTTCTTTCCCATAAATCTACGAAAAGTAACACCTTTTTTATCTGTTTTTTTATTTTGTTAAAAGGCATTTTGTAGATAAGGCCGTGGATTAAAAGATTTTCTTCTAAGTTTAGCTCTGGCTCCAAATTGATTGTTTGAGGAACAACCCCTATTTCTTTTTTAAACTTAGATATGTCTTTGAAAAAATCTTTGCCATCAATAAGGACCTTCCCTTTATCAGGAGGAATTATTCCTGCCAGGATTTTGATAAGAGTGGTTTTACCAGCCCCATTAGGGCCTAATAAAGCAAATAATTCTCCTCTTTTTATAGAAAAGCTGAGAGATTTAAGAGCTTTTATCCTGTCAAATGTTTTAGAAATGTTTTCAACAGAAATTTTAGGGCAATTTTGACTCACAATAGACCAGTCCACAAGCGTGTTTCTTTTCTTGAAATTATTTTCTTGGATAAAAAATTTCCATTTTTAATTTTACTTAATTTTTTAAATTTTCAAACAGCACCTGTTTTAGTATTTATGTTAAAATTATAAAAATGTTCTAATTTGGGGCTTTACAACTTGAAATTTAAAGCTATCTTAGAAAAAACTAATCTATCCGTGAGATTGTTAAAATGAAAGCAAAGCCTAAAATTTCTTTAGTAATTCCCGTGCATAATGAAGAAAAAAATATTCCAATAGTTTATGAAGAGAGTAAACAGGTTTTAAATGAACTTTATGAGCAAAAGGGCTATTCTTACGAAATTATTTTTGTAAACGATGGAAGCACTGATAGGTCTCTTGATGTATTAAAAAAAATTAAAAACAATGATCCCTGTGTCCGGGTTCTTAATATGGACAGAAATAGAGGCCAGGCAGCAGCACTTAGTGCAGGATTTTATTATGCCAGAGGAGATTTTATCATTTCAATGGATGGAGATGGACAAAACGATCCTCGGTACATCAAAAGGTTGATAGAAAAATTGGAGGAAGGTTATGCTGTAGTTACAGGTTTTAGAATAAAAAGACAAGAACCTTTTTTCCAGAGAATTCTGCCTTCCAGGATAGGAAATTGGGTTATAAGTTTGGTTACAGGACTGAAAGTACATGATAATGGTTGTACTTTAAAAGGATACAAATCTGAGATCCCTAAAAGATTTCAAATTCCTCATGGATTCCATAGATTTATTCCAGCTCTTTTTCGGGTTAAAAATGATGAAGTATATGAAATAAAAGTAATTGATAGGCATAGGCCTTATGGAAAGTCTCACTATAATAATTTTAAGCGCACCCTGGAGGTATTAAGAGAGCTTGTTACCATTCCTTTTGTTTTAAGAGATCCGATTAAATGGGGATCCAGATTTGACATTTTATCAAAGGTGCTGGGAATAGGCACTGTTATTACTGTATTTTTCGCCAACAAAAAGATTTTTGCTCTAACTGGTGGAACCACTTTGCTCAGTTTTATCATCTATAAAAATTTGGAAAGATTTAATCAGGCACAGAAAGAAGGCGTTTTTAAAGTACAAGAGCTTTAAAAAAATTTTTTCTCTGGTAAAATGACATCTACAGAAAACCTTATCCAAAAGGGGAGGGGAAGATGTCTTATTTAAAAAGTGTTGACCCTGAAATCTGGGAAGTTATTCAGCAGGAGGTTGACAGGCAGGAATATCAGCTTGAAATGATAGCCTCAGAAAATATGGCTTCTCCTGCAATCATGGAGGCAGAAGGCTCAGCTCTTATGAACAAGTATGCTGAAGGATATCCAAGGGCAAGATATTACGGAGGATGTGAATTTGTGGACAGGGCTGAAGAACTGGCAGTAGAGAGATTAAAGATGCTTTTTGGAGCAGAATATGCCAATGTGCAACCCCATTCTGGCACCCAGGCAAACATGGCGGTTTATTTTGCTATTTTAAATCCAGGAGATACGATTCTTTCCATGAATCTTTCTCATGGAGGGCACCTTTCTCACGGAGCTCCTGTAAGCTTCTCAGGAAAGCTCTATAAAATAGTCCACTATGGAGTTTCAAAAGAAACAGAAACTATTGATTTTGAAGAAGTAAGGGCCCTTGCTCACGAACACAGGCCAAAGCTTATAGTAGCAGGAGCAAGTGCCTATCCGAGAACAATAGACTTTGAGGCTTTTTATCAGATTGCTCAAGAGGTGGGAGCCTTTTTAATGGTTGACATGGCTCATATTGCAGGTCTTGTTGCAGCAGGAATTCACCCTTCTCCTGTGCCTTTTGCAGACTTTGTCACCTCCACCACTCATAAGACTATGAGAGGCCCAAGGGGAGGGTTTATTCTTGCAAAAGAGAAATACGCTAAAGTCATCAACAAAACTGTATTTCCAGGCATCCAGGGTGGCCCCCTTATGCATGTAATTGCAGCGAAAGCTGTGTGCTTTAAAGAAGCACTTGAACCAGAATTTAAGACCTATCAGCAACAGGTGGTAAAAAACGCTCAGGTGGTAGCAAGGGTTTTTAAAGAAAGAGGTTTCCGTCTTGTCTCCGGAGGAACAGACAATCACCTTGTTCTGGTGGATCTTACTTCAAAAAATCTCACCGGTGCAGAAGCAGAAAAGCTTCTTGAAGAAGCTGGTGTAACAGTGAATAAAAATGCCATTCCTTTTGATCCAAGGCCTCCCAGAGTGACAAGCGGTATAAGAATCGGAACCCCTGCTATTACTACACGGGGACTTAAGGAAAAGGAAGTGGAAGAAGTGGCAAACTATATGTGTGATGTGCTTGAAAATCCAGATAACGAAAAGTTGAGAAAAGAAATAAGAGAAAAAATAAGAGAAATTTGTAAAAAGTTTCCCTTCTATAAAAAATAAAAGGGATAAAAGTAAAAATGGAGTTACGCTACGATATTTTAATAGAAAATATTAAAAAACTGCCGCTTGCTGATAAAGAAGAACTAAAAAATTTGTTAGAAAATATATAATTGAAGAAAAAAAGAGAAATTTTTTATCAAAATTATTTAAAAGGTGTGGAAGAATATAAACAAAACAGGCTACAATTTTCTTCAAACATAAAAGAGTTATAATATACGAATGAATGATTGAAGTAGCTTTTAGTAGTTCTTTTAAAAGAAGTTTTAAGAAAGAAATAAAAAAATAAAAGTTTGGAAGAAATTTTTTGGGGGAAAATTAGAAGAATTTATAAAAAATCCATTTTCTCCACAGTTGAAAACTCATAAATTAAGCGGCCAATTAAAAGATTTGTGGAATTTTAGTTTAACTTATGTATGATTTAAGAGTAATTTTCTTTTTTGCAGAAGAAAATAGAGTAGTTCTGGTTGATATAGAAACACATGAAGAGGTTTATTAATAAGGAGATTTAAAAATGAAGCGTCCAGACTGGCACGAATATTTTATGCTTCTTGCCAAAATAGTGGCATTAAGATCAGGCTGTAATTCCAGGCCTACAGGAGCAGTTATAGTAAAGGACAAAAGAATTCTTGCTACAGGATACAATGGTCCTATGCCAGGTGCTTGGCACTGCACAGACAAAGGCCCTGGCTACTGCTTTCGGAGAGAAAAAGGAATTCCTGACATAGATAAGTATAATTATTGCCGTGCTTCACATGCAGAGGCAAATGCCATTGCCCAGGCAGCAAAGTTTGGCATTTCCGTTGAGGGAGCAAGTATTTATTGCACCCTTGCCCCCTGTTATGTGTGCCTTAAGCTTATAGCCTCTGCTGGAATAAAAGAAGTTTATTATGAATACGATTATGAGAGCAGGGACTTTGAGAGAGATACCTTCTGGAAAGAGGCCATAAAAGAGGCAGGACTAAGAGTTTTTAAACAGGTAAAAGTCTCCGAAGAAACTTTAAAACTCCTTGAGGAAATTTTACCCTACCCCACCTCTAAAAGAAGACTTGCCCCTACTGATTAAGGAGTATTTGTAGCTTCCCTGATTTTTAGCTTTTGCTATCTCCAGAGCTTCAAGAGGAGTAACCTCCTTTACATCCATAAAGTACCTCCTTTATTAGGATTGAAAAGTTTTGTAGTAAATTGATATTTTATTTCAAATACTAAAAAATTCAAGTAAACTTATTGAAAAAATTTATATTAGTGATAAAAAGACTTACAGATCTTATCAATTTTAAAAGAGTAAAGGAGGGAAAGATGAAAATTGAAGTAAAAGAGCCTGAAGTTAAGGAAATGTTTGATTGTGCAGTATTTTATCATGGACATCTTTGTCCTGCCATGCCGCTTGGTTTAAGAGCTGGAGTACTTGCTATGAAAAAACTTGGGGTTTCTCGCTCTCAGGACAAAGAGCTTATGCTTCTTGCAGAAACTGCGGAAGGACACGCTATGGCCTGTTTTCTTGATGGAGTAATGATGGCAACTGGATGCACCTATGGAAAAGGCAATTGCAAAAAACTTCGTTATGGCAAACTTGCTTTTACTCTAATTGACAGAAAAGGGAAGAAAAAAGTAAGAGTTGCAGTGAAAGGAGATTTTGTGCTTAATGCCTTAAAAAGTTCTCCCTTTATTGCCAAGCGTAAGCAGGGCATTCCTCCTCAGGATGTGGAAAGGGAACTGGCAGAAGCTGCCGTGAATAAGGTGCTTAGTCTTCCTTTAGAAGAAGTATTTGAAGTAAGTGAAGTAGAACCTTTTGAGGAAACGCCAAAGAAAGGTACATTTGAGGCCTATAAGTGTGAAAGGTGCGGGGAGGCTGTGTATTCTAAATGGGTGAGAGTAAAAAATGGTAAATTTTATTGCATTCCCTGCAGCGAAAAGGTATAGACTATCTTATAATTAACAGAAAATATTGAAGCGGAGGAGGCGGGATTCGAACCCGCGGCACGGGGGATTACCCCGTGCATGCGATTTCCAGTCGCACCCCTTCGTCCACTCGGGCACTCCTCCCTAATCGCTTTTTAATTTTAATACTTCCTTTCAATTTTTCAACACTTGGAATTATAAAAAACCAAAATTCCCTGATAAGCTAAGCAATATTTTGGAAAATCAAGCAATCTCCCCTCCCACTGGGAGG
>JAMOQE010000022.1 GCA_027064165.1 Thermodesulfatator sp.
TTCAGCTGTGGCCTTTAAAAACTTAGTGGCAGTTCAGTTTCATCCCGAGAAAAGCGGAAAACCAGGCCTTCAAATTCTGAAAAATTTTTTAAAATGGGAACCATAAAAAGCAAATCTTTCAGAGAAATTTAAATTTTTTTGATCGGTTTAAAACTTAGAAAAGCTTGCTGTTTGTTAAAAGATGTTTAAAATTTAAAATGGCAAAGTATTTGTTTTTTAAAAAAAAGAGGAGTAGAAAATGCTTGATTTGTCAAATATTAATAAAAAAACAATAGAGACAATAATTTATCAGAAACTTCCTGAGTACATTAAAGAGCATCCAGAAGTAAAAGATTTTTTAGAAAAATTACTAAAGGAAAAATGTGCAGATAAAAAGAAAACCGAGGATAGATTTGAAAAACTTCTTGCCGAGTTGAAAGCACAAAGGGAGGAGTCAGAGAAGAGATGGAAGGAGATGAAGGAGGAGTCAGATAGGAAGTGGAAGGAGATGAAGGAGGAGTCAGATAGGAAGTGGAAGGAGGCAATGGATGAGATAAGGAAGCTCAGGGAGGAGTCAGAGAAGAGATGGAATGAGACAATGGATGAGATAAGGAAGCTCAGGGAGGAGTCAGATAGGAAGTGGAAGGAGATGAAAGAGGAATCGGATAGGAAGTGGAAGGAGGCAATGGATGAGATAAAGAGGCTCAGGGAGGAGTCGGAGAAGAGATGGATACAGGTGACAGAAGAGATTAAAAATCTTCATAGGAAGTATGATGTAGGAATTGGTGCTTTAGGAGCAAGGTGGGGAATTCAAGCAGAGAGTACTTTTAGAGAAGCTATAAGAGGTATTCTTGAGGAGTCTTTTCCAGTAAAAGTGGAGAGATATTTAGCAAAAGATGAAGAAGGAGAAATTTTTGGGCAACCCGATCAGGTAGAACTTGATCTTATAATAAGAGATGGAGTTGTGATTGCTGCAGAAATAAAATCTTCTATGAGTAAATCCGATGTATATACATTTAATCGTAAGGTAAATTTTTACGAGAAAAAAGAAGGTAAAAAAGTAACCAGAAAGCTTATAATTTCTCCAATGGTTGAGAACTCAGCTAAGGAGGTTGCTCAAAGACTTGGTATAGAGGTTTATACCTATCCTGACCACATTGAAAGCTTATAGCTATTTTTTACTTTTGGGGGCAAGGATAGTTACCATCTGCCTCCCTTCAAGCTTGGGAGGCTTTTCTACCTGGGCAATGTCTTTTACTGCCTCAAAGATAGGCTGAAGCACTCTTTCAGCCATTTCAGGATGAGCAAGCTCTCTTCCTTTGAAAACAATTCTTACTTTAACTTTGTTTTTGTCATTAAGAAAACGCAGGATGTGCTTTATTTTTACATCAAGGTCGTGCTTTTCTGTTTTTGGGCTGAGCTTAATTTCTTTAAGCTCGGGTTGACTCTGCTTTTTCTTTGCTTCTTTTGCTTTTTTTGCCTCCTGATAGAGGAATTCTCCAAAGTCCATAATCTTGCAGACAGGTGGTTTGGCATTGGGAGCAACTTCTACCAGATCAAGCCCAAAGTCCTCTGCCTTTCTCAGGGCTTCAGAAAGAGGGACAATCCCTATTTGCTTGCCATCAGGGCCAATCAGCCTTACTTCTTTGGCTCTTATCCTGTCATTTACCCGGTACTTTCTCTTTAAATCTTTGGAACCCATTAATCCCCCTTTAATTTACAGCAGAATGAGGTGAATTCTGTGAAGAAACCTCTTTGATAAATTCTTCCAGAGAAATAAGATTTCTGGTTTCTCCCTTTCTTGTTCTTATGCTAATAAGGCCTTTTTCCTCTTCTTTGTGTCCTATAATGAGCATATACGGAACTTTTTCCAGCTGGGCAATTCTTATCTTGTAGTTAATTTTTTCACTTCTAAAATCTTCTTCTACTCTAAAGCCTGCGTTTTTAAGCTTTTCAACTACTTCTCTGGCATAGGGAATATTTTTGTCTGTAAGGGTGAGCACTTTTATTTGCACAGGAGCAAGCCAGAAAGGGAAAGCCCCTGCATAATTTTCAATAAGTACCCCCAGAAATCTTTCCAGAGAACCAAAGATTGCCCTGTGAATCATAATGGGCTGATGGGGTTTATTGTCCTCTCCCATGTAAACAATCTGAAATCTTTCTGGCAGATTAAAATCCACCTGAATGGTGGAACACTGCCAGAATCTTCCCAGCACATCTTTTATCTTGAGGTCAATTTTTGGTCCATAAAATACCCCTTCTCCCGGATCTATTTCATAGGCAAGCCCTTTGTTTTCAAGGGCTTTTTTCAGGGCTGCTTCAGCCTTCTCCCATATCTCAAGAGAACCAACGAACTTGTCCGGCCTTGTAGAAAGGAAAATTTGATACTCTTTAAAGCCAAAAACACTCAAGAAATAGGTAACAAGGTCAAGTACTCCTGTAAGTTCTTCTTCAAGCTGATCTTCACGGCAGAAGATGTGGCCATCATCCTGAGTAAAACCTCTTACACGAAGGAGACCATGAAGCACCCCGCTTCTTTCAAATCTATAAACTGTTCCAAGCTCACAATATCTTAGAGGAAGCTCTCTATAACTGCGACGCCTTTGATTGTAAACATAAATGTGAAAAGGGCAATTCATGGGTTTTAATTGATAACTTCTTTCCTCAAGCTCCATGGGAGGAAACATATTTTCTGCATAAAAATCAAGGTGCCCTGAAGTCTTCCATAAATTTCTTAAAGCAATGTGAGGAGTATAGAGGAGGTGATAACCTCTTTGAAAATGTACTTCTTTCCAGAAATTTTCTATAATGTTTCTTATGATAGCTCCTTTGGGTAGCCAGATAGGAAGCCCTGGCCCAATGTCTTCTTCAATGGTAAATAGCTCAAGCTCTCTTCCGAGTTTTCTATGATCTCTTTTTTTGACTTCTTCAAGCCATTCAAGGTGTTTTTTAAGTTCATCCTTAGTAAAAAAAGCAGTGCCATAAATTCTCCAGAGCATGGGCTTTGTTTCATCTCCCTTCCAGTAAGCCCCTGCCACAGAAAGGAGCTTAAAGGCCTTTACCTGCCCTGTGGAAAGAAGATGAGGGCCTCTGCAAAGATCAATAAAATCTCCTTGAGAATAAATACTTACCTTTTCCTCAGGAATTTCCTCTATTAGTTCAAGTTTAAAATCTTCTTTTAGCTCTTGAAAAAGCCTCTTTGCCTCTTCCTTTGACAGCTCTTTTCGCTCAAGAGGGAGATTTTTCTTTATAATCTCTTTCATGCGTTTTTCTATCTTTGAAAGGTCTTCCTCTTTAAAGGGAGTGGGATGCCAGATGTCATAATAAAAGCCATCTTCTATAGCAGGACCT
>JAMOQE010000023.1 GCA_027064165.1 Thermodesulfatator sp.
TGGTGCTCATAAGCAGAGGAAATCCCTTAAAGAGTGATCTTACAGGCACAGTGGTTAAAGTAACTCCCCACTCCTTGATAGTTGCTTTTGAAAACAAGCCTCCTGCCTGGGTTTATAAAAAAGGAGTAAGAATAGATCTTTACATAAACGATATACCCTTTAAAAGAATGCTTGAAACACTTGAAGAAATCCGCCATGCTCAGGGAAGGTTGAAAGAACTGAGAAATATTATTCTTGGCTTAAGGAAGCCAGCTCTTCCTGAAAAAACTAAAATAGAAAAGTTTTTTGATGAGAGGCTAAATAAAAGGCAAAGGGAGGCAATAAGCCTTGCCCTGGGTTCAGCAGATTTTTTCCTGGTGCACGGGCCTCCTGGCACAGGAAAAACAAGCACCCTTACTGAAATTATCGTGCAGCTCGTTAAAACCGGGCACAAGGTTCTTGCCACTGCAGACTCAAACATTGCTGTTGACAACCTGGTGCTTAATCTTTCTAAATATCCATTTCTAAAACTTGTAAGAATCGGACACCCTGCAAGGGTTATGGAAGAGCTTGAAAGGTTTTCTATCTATGCCCTGTTTGAAGAGGAGGAAAAGGGAAAGCAGGTAAAAGCAGGCTGGGAGGAAATAAAAAGGCTTATGGAGCAGAGGGACAAATTTACTAAGCCCACACCTGCCTTAAGAAGGGGGCTTTCAGACGAAGAAGTCCTTTCTCTCTCAGCAAGAGGAAAAGGGGCAAGAGGGGTGAAAAGAGAAGTTATCCGCTCCATGGCAAGATGGATTAGTTTAAATCAGGAGATTGAAAATAGGGTATCAGCCCTTAAAGAGCTTGAAGCAGAAGTTTTCAAAAGAATCATCTCCCAGGCAGATGTTGTGCTTTCCACAAATTCCATGGCAAAGTCTGAGTTTCTTGAGGGCTTTGAGTTTGATGTGGCAGTAATAGACGAAGGAAGTCAGCAGGTTGAGCCATCAACCCTTATTGCCATATCCAGGGCAAAGAGATTTTTTCTGGCAGGGGACCACAAACAGCTTCCTCCCACCATTTTAAGTGAAGAGGCAAAAGAGCTTGAAAAGACCCTTTTTGAAAAGCTCATTGAAAGATTCCCCGGGCATTCAATTATGCTTGAAGTGCAGTATAGAATGAACGAAAAAATTATGGAGTTCCCCAACAGAGAGTTTTACGAAGGAAAACTTATTGCTGCACCTGAAGTAAAAGAAAGGCTTCTTAAGGACCTCGGGGTAAAAGAGCCTCAAAAGTTTAAAAATGTGCTTTCTCCCTGTCATGCACTTGGCTTTATAGAGACTTCAAGAATTAATGCTCTGGAATTTCAGCCAGAAGGCTCAACTTCTTATGAAAACTTTGAGGAAGCAAAGATCTGCCTTGAGCTGGTAGAGGAACTTTTAAAAATGGGGGTAAAAAAGGAGGACATAGGAGTTATCACTCCTTATGCAGCCCAGGTTAAGCTTTTAAAAGAGCTCTTTGCAGAAAAAGGACTCAAGGTAGAAATAAATTCCGTGGATGGATTTCAGGGAAGGGAAAAAGAAGTGATTATTATTTCGTTTGTGCGTTCAAATGAGGATGGAGAAATAGGATTCCTTCGGGACCTGAGGAGGCTCAATGTTGCCATCACCAGGCCCCGAAGAAAGCTTATCTGCATCGGGAACTCTGCCACTCTAAAAATCCAGCCAGTATATGAAAGATTTTTAAACTACATCAGGGAGCAGGGTCAGTGGGAGGTGCTGTAGTTTTTTAGCACTTCTTCAGCAGGATCTCCTGGAAGGGGTGGAAAATCATCAAGCCACCCACCATTTTCCACAACCGGCCTCTTAAAAAGCACACCTACTTTTTCGGGATCTTTGCACTGGTGATATCTGAAATATATGTATCCATCAAGCACTCCCACTATTTCTATCTTGCCTGTGCGATGTGACATGGCATATTTAAACCTCTTGGCATGGCCGTCAAGTTTTTGTTTGGCAGCCTCCACAATGGAATATCCCTCAACAAGGGGCACCTGAAAATGGGCTTTAACCCTTTTTACCGGACGGCACTGAAACACATAATAGGGCACAACTCCTGTTGAAACAAGGCTTTTCATAAGCTCTGCCAAGGTCTCTGGATTATCATTCACGCCTTTAAGCAGCACTGTCTGATTGCTTACAATTACTTTATGGCTGAGCAGGGCATCAATAGCCTTTTTTGCCTCTGGTGTAAGTTCTTTTGGATGATTGAAATGAGTTACGAGATAAACTCTTCTTTCCGGTGTGGAATAAGTGGCAAAGAGTTCAAGGAGCTTTGGATCTTCATAAATGCGCATGGGATAGAACACTGGCACCCTGCTTCCAAAGCGAATAAAGCGGAGATGGGAAATCCGAGAAAGCTCCTTTAAAAAGTGCTCAATCACCTCGGTTTTAAGCACGAGGGGATCTCCACCAGAGATAAGGACATTTGTAACCTCTGGATGCTCCTTAATGTATTTTACTGCCTCGTCAAAAATCTGAAGAGTCTCCTTAGTGGAAATCCCCACCATCCTTTTTCTAAAGCAATGTCTGCAATACCCAGCACACCTATTGGTAGCAAGAAGAAGCACAGTTTCTCTATATTTGTGCTGAAGGCCAGTAAGCACAGTATTTTCCATTTCTCCAGATGTGTCATAGGAGCCTGAGGCATCAAGCTCTTCCACAGAGGGAAAGACAATTTTTTTCAGGGGATCTTCAGGATCTGTCCAGTCAATAAGTCCTGCATAATAGGTAGGGATATACATGGGGTGGACTTTTAGCACTTCTTTCAAGCTTTCTTTTTCAGGAAATTGTATTTCAAATTCATTTTCTATTGCGTCAATAGTAGCATAACCAGGGATTCTCATATTCTCCCCTCCTTTTTTAAGGATATTAAGGCCTCTCAGTTATTTAAAAATTGAAACTCACGAATACACTAAGTACTATATTTGTAGAATAAATTTTTTTATGTAAAATAACTTAACTTTTCAAAAAAGTCAAGTTCTGATGTAAAAATCCAAGATAAAATTGTCTTTATAGTAATTATCCTTTAAGTTTTATATCAATTTCAAACTTGTCTAAAAATAAAATGTGTTTTATAAAATAAGTAAGGAAGAAAACATAAAAAAGGAGGCATGTGCGTACACGACTGTCGCTTAAAAATAGGTTTTTTTTGTTGATTTTTCTCGTATCATTTGCATTTATGGGAGTTCTTGTCCCATATTTGGGAAGTATTTATCAAATTTATAAATTTTATAACAGAGAATACAAAGGACTTTTAGAAAGTGAAAAGTGTTTTTCACTACTTACAGCTTTACTTTCTCAAAATCCAGAGAAAATTTCAAAATCCGTGGAAGTTTTAAACGACCTTCTCACCCGTAACGAAAACCCACCTGAAATCTGGCAATACTGGGAAATGACAAAAGAATGCATTCAAAATTTTCTTAATAAAAAGGTCCACAGAAAAGAGGAACTTCTTTATTGTGCTTCTGAACTTTTTAAAATGGAAGAAGCAATATCTCAATATTCAGGAGCTATAGCAGATCCAGATAAAGCTGTAGAAAATCTTTTAATAGCGCATTACAGTGACTTCCCTCCCTTAATTTCTTTTTATATAAAAAATGCCTTTCTTTCTCCTTTAATCTTATCTAATTATCTAAAACATTTAAAATATGCTCTGAAATTTAAGCCTGAGCTCAAGCATGTCCTTTCAAATATAAATAAGCTTCATTCTTACGAAGTTACTTTAAGTGATTTGCTATCCATAGATAAAAAAGTATTAAACTGGGCCAAAACTTATACTTTACACCGGAAAAGAAAAACCCTTGTAAAATTATATTTAAGTCTATTTATTGTTTGTATAACCCTGGCTTCTGTTTTAGGAACTGTACATTCTCTAATTACCACACTCAATAAAAGCCTTACCCATCTTAAATCCATTGCACGGGCTATAAAACACGGAGACTACAAAGCTATTGAAAAAATTTCTCTTTCTGCAGAAGAATGTCACGAAGAATGCTTTAAAAGCATGCAGAAACTTATAGAAGCTTTAAAATTTCAGGGAGAAAATTTAAGAACCCTTCAGATAGCCATAAAAAACATCTCGGAAGGCAAAATTGTGCCTCTTATTTATCCAGAAACTTCAGGACTTTTATCGGAACTTTATGCTGCAGAAACAGAAGTAGCTTTACAGCTTAATACCCTTAAAAGCCAGCTCTTTGAACTCGTTTATCACTTAAAAAGAAAACATTTTAAAACTTTGAAATTAAAAGGGCTAAAAGGGGAGTGGAAGCTATGGGCATATCTTTATAATAACGAAATTAAAAATCTCCAAAATTTTTTCAATTCGTTCAATCAAAAGTGTAACCTTCTAAAAGAAGGAAAAATAAAAGAAATTTTAATTTCCTGCCCGGAAGAGTGTGGAGCGTGGAGTGACTATATTCTTTCCTTCAAAAAAAGCGTAAATCCTTTTTTTCTTCTCTATGAAGATTTAAAAAATCTTTCAATTCAGATTAAAAAAGGAAAATTTCAAATAGAAGAAACTGTTGTGCAAAAAAAACATTTTAAAAATGATTTAAACCAGATTTATAATCTCGTAATAGATATTATACAAATTTATTCAAAAAAGCTGGAATCACTAAAAAATAAACTCAAAGAGGAAGAAGAGCTAAACATATTTAAAAATACTATAGACGATGACATTTCTCTGGAAGCCTCGTATCAAAGGATAAAAAAACTTCTTCAGAACAAATTTAAAATAAAATTATTTACCTGGATGAAATTTGACAACGCAAGGAAAAAATTTATATTAAGTAATCTGTCTTCAGTAAAACAGCCCCTTTGTAACCCAAAAGTTTTAGATTATCCAGAATATTGTAGAGCCAAAAGACTCAAAACAATAGTGATAGGAAATGAAGAAAAATGGGGTAAAGTATGTGCCATGTATAATGGCCCTGGAACGATGTATATCTGTATTCCTTTTTTATTAGAAGGCGAAGTAAAATGTGTTCTTCATATCTCTTGCCTTACCCAAGAAAACTTTGAAAAAGTGCAAAATGAAATGCCAAACATCTTAAAATACCTGGAAAGGATTATACCGATCCTTCATACCAAAGAAATTCTAAAAAAATGTGGATATTTAGAAAATCTGTAAAATTTCGCTTCTTTTTTATTATTCTTATAATAATTTTTCTTATAGCTTTAATACACATTCTTACTGCCTTTGAGACGATAAAAAGTTTAAGCCACTTTTTTTCGGAAAATTATAAAAATGTCGTAGTTAATGACAAAAAAAATGAATTAAAAACAGCTATCCAAATAGCGCAAAATACAATTCAAATTTTTTATGAAAAAAGCCTAAAAGTAATGGTAAAAGAAACGGCTAAAAAAAAGGTAAAATATTTATCTGATTTAATGATACATATTATAAAAACATATTATCAGGAAGAAAAAGAAAAAATCCCGGAATCCCAGCTTAAACAAAGAATTTTAACCCTTATAAAACAAGCTAATTATGGAGGGGGGGAAGGATATTTTTTTGTATTAAATGACAAAGGGATACTACTTGAACATCCCTACCATCCAGAGCTTATAGGGAAAAATATTCTAAGTCTTAGAGATGTAAAAGGAAAAAAATTTATACCAGAATTCTTAAAAGTGGCTAAAGAAAAAGGTGGAGGATGGGTAGAATATTACTGGCCCAGGCCAGGTAAAACTCTACCACACTTCAAAATTTCCTATGTGGTTTTCTTTAAACCTTTTAAATGGATTATTGGCACAGGGGTTTATCCTTCAGAGTATATAGAAGAATTTAAATCTTTTGCCCAAAAACAAGCATTGGAAACTTTAAAGCACATGAGGTATGGAGAAGGAGGAAGTGGATATTTCTGGGTAATGGATGAAACCGGGAAGATATTAATGCACCCTATTTTTCCACAATTGATAGGGAAACGCACCAAAATTTCAACTGCGATTATAGAACAAATGGGAAACAGACCTTCTGCTTTTGTCACTTATAAATGGGTTAAGCCCGGGGAAAAAATTTCCAGCATTAAAATCTCCTATGTAGTAAGATTTGCTCCATGGGGATGGATCATTGGCACAGGAATGTATATGAAAGATCTTGAACACAAAGAAGCTCTTTTAAACAATCATCTGGAAAGCGTGATTAAAACATGGTTTGTAAAAGTTACTTTTATTACAATTTTAATAGCTATCATTACTTTAATCGTATTAAAAAAATTTTCTGAAAATGTCATTTTTAAAAGGCTTAATAAACTGAACAACCACTTATCTCAAATGGCAGAAGGCAAATTAACTTTTCTTAAAGAACCTATCCCTGAAGATGAAATCGGCCAAATAGAAAGAAATATAAACCAAAGTATTCTGTTCGTTAAAACAATACATACAAATTTAATACAAATTATCAATGCTGTAAGAGAGGGATTACCTTACGATGTTGAAATAGAAAATGTAAAAGGGGAATTTAAAATTATTTTAGAGTTACTTCATAATTTTTATAGTGAAATTTTTAAAGCTCTGGGAGTGATAAAAGATTTTTCCTATTCCCTAGAACAGGGAGATCTTAAAGAAATTATTGTTTCTGAAGAGATTCCCCCTATATTTAACAGGATTCTCCAAAGATTGGACACTGCGAGAAAAAATTTGTTAAATATTCTAAAAGAAATCACAAATATATTAATAAAAATTGAAGAAGGCAATTTTGATGTAAAAATTGAACAGGAAGGTCAAGGAGTTTATAGAGAAATTCTGAAAGGTTTGGAAAAAATTGTTGAAAATTTTAAAAATGTTTTAAAAGAAATTAAAATCGTCTCTCAAGAAGTTTTAAAAGGTAATTTACAGGTTCAAATAGATGAAAATAAGTTTAAAGGTAATTATAAAGAGGTAATTCACTATCTTAATGAGATAATTTTTCAGCTAAAAGAAGAACTTAAAAAAAGAGAAAATCTTTACAGAAGAGAAAGAGAACTGCTGGAATTAAGAAGACTCGTAGAGGAAGACTCTACCCTTGAAGAAATTTACCAAAGAATCGCACAATTGATAGAAAAAAGGTTTGGGATAAAAAAATACGCCTTTTATGAAATGGATCAGGAGCCAGCAAGAATACTTCTGCCCTTTAAAAATAAACAAAGATATTGCAAACCAGAAATTTTTGAAAATCCATCTCTTTGCCGGGCTAACAGACTGGGGAAAGAAGTAAAAGGATTTATACATGACTGGGGAACAGAGTGTGAATACTTTTCTCTCCAGGATAAAAATTATATATGTATCCCTTTCATTTTCGGAGAAAAGACAAAATATGTCCTTCAGATAATAGTGGATCCCAATGATAATCTGGAAGAAATTTTTTGTCGTGTAAAAGAACTCTGTAAATATCTTAATACTATTTTACCTATTGTAGAGGTAAAAAAGCTTTTAAAAATCCTTGAAGAAAGGAGTGTAAAAGACAGCTTAACAGGGCTTTATAATAGGCACTTCCTAAACGAATATCTTATTAAAGCTTCGGAACTTGCTTTAAGACATGGGCACACCCTGGGAATTTTAATGATAGACATTGACTTTTTTAAGAAAGTCAATGACGAATTTGGCCACGATGTAGGAGATATAGTATTGCAGCAAATTACAGAAATTCTCAAGTCCCGTTTCAGGAAAGCCGATGTAGTAGTAAGATATGGAGGAGAAGAATTTTTAGTACTTCTCCACGATGTAGAGGAAAATAAGCTTATAGAAATTGCAGAACAGATAAGGATTGCAGTAGAAAACACGCCTTTTCAAACTCCTCAAGGGCCAATAAAAAAGACTATCAGCATAGGAGTTGCTGTATATCCAATAGATTCTAAAGATATTTGGCAAGTAATAAAGTTTGCAGATATAGCTCTTTATCATGCTAAAAAAACAGGAAGAAATAAAGTGGTAAGGTTTACAAAAGATCTTATTCAATAACCTCCCTTGATGGGTAGAGTACTTTCTTGATAAAAATTTTTAGTTTAAAATATATTATAATAATCGCTCAATTTACTAAATTGGCCTAAAAGTTGGTAAAGTTATTTTATGAAAATGTTCAACATTTGTTTATCTATCTGTTTAATTATTTTTTCTTTAAATTTTAAAATTCAGCAAGGTTATCCTGCGAAAATTCAATCCACTCTTAAATTTGGCATGTCAACCGTGCTTTCCGGTCCCAATGCAGAGTTAGGGAAAGAGTTCTCTTTTGGAGTAAAAACTGCTTTCAAAAAAGCAAACAGAGAAGGGGGAATTCAGGGAAAAAGGCTTAAGCTCGTCGTTCTTGATGATGGTTATAATCCTTCCCGAACAATTAAAAACATGCACAGGCTTATTGAAAATGAACTTGTGCTCGGAATTATAGGCAATGTGGGAACTCCTACCGGAGTTGTAGCCATGCCAATTGCTATAAAAAATAAAGTGCTCTTTTTTGCTCCCTTTACAGGTGCAAAGGCATTAAGGCCCAATCCTCCCAATCCCTATGTCTTTCACTACAGGGCAAGTTATTATGAAGAGATAAAATTTCTTCTAACCCATCTTCTCAAGGCAAAGGGCATTAAGCCCTCGGAAGTGGCTTTTTTTACCCAAAACGATGCTTACGGAGACGAAATTTTTAAGTCTGGATTAAAAGTCCTTAAAAGTCTTGGTTTGCAAGAGGAAGAAGAAGTAATACATGTGCGCTATCCCAGAAATACGCTTTATGTACACAGTGCTGCAGCAAGACTTTTAAGGGTAGAGCCTCATCCAAAGGTAATAGTGCTGGGTGGTACTTATAGTGCCTGTGCTGAGTTTATAAAAGTGCTCAGGGAGCATGGTTATAAAGGATACTTTGTTTCGGTGTCTTTTATTGGTGCTGAGGCCCTTGCCAGAATTGCTCAAAAAGAACCTATTGCAGGGGAAGGGGTAATTATTTCAGAAGTTGTACCACCTCTGGATAAAAAGCTTCCTATAATAAAAGAGTACCTTTCTGAAATAAAAAAGCTTGATCCTGAAAAAAAACCGAGCCTTGTGTCTCTTGAGGGCTATATTGCGGGAAAGATCCTTATAGAGGCTTTAAAGAAGATCAAAGGAGATATTACAAGGGAAAGTATTGTAAAAGCAATGACAGAACTTGGCGAATTTGACATAGGACTTGGTGTCCCTTTAAGGCTTGATAAAACACATCATCAGGCAAGCCATTATGTCTGGATTGTAAAAATTAAAAAGGGGCAAATAGTTTCAATTAATTTAAAAAGGAGAAGATGCCATTAATAGAACCATTAATTTAAAAAAGCTCTTTAAAGAAAAAGTAGTAATATTAGTAGTAATTCTTGCTGTTCTTGGCTTGCTCTCTGGTCTTGTAATCATTGGAATTAGCGGGATAAATTTTTATTCTCTTTATAAAAAACTCCTCGGCTTAAAGTCCCAAACAGAATATCTTTATCGTACTCAAGTGTTTTTTCAAAATTTTGTAGAAATGGTCCAAAAGGACTTTGAAACATTTTTTAATCTTCAAAACTTTTCTCTAAAAGAATTAAAGCAGCCGTTATGGATAACAAAAAAGGAAACTTTGGTTACGCTACTTTCAGAAAAACCTGAATTTGAAAAAATTGCAAAAGACTTTAAAAAAGAAGAAAAAGCACTTTTCAATCTGAGAAAGAGGACATTTGAATGGAAAAAGAGCTATATAGAGCTTCAAAAACAAAATAAAGCACTTTTACAAAAAATAGAACAGTCTTCTCAGGATTTTAGGGAATTTTTAGAAGACCTCCAGGGAAGACTTGAATTAAAAAAACTTGAAAAATTAAAAAAAGATCCGAAAAATTTTGTCAGTTTTTATACTAATAGAGATCTGGTGAAACTGGAACTTTCTCTTTCTAAGCTGAAAAATTTAATCAGTATTATTTCTTATCGGATAGAAAAAGCTTCCCATCTTCATAAACAAGCTCAAATAATAAATCTTGATAAAAACTACATAACTCCCTGCTTTGTAGAAGGTAATCTTTATGTCAAACTTGCTGTAAAAAGCTGTGCTCAATTTAATTTGGGATGCGGAAAAGATCTTAAGATAAAGTATCAACAAATTGAAACCTATGTAAAAAAATCCTTAGTTCTTTCTAATAAGCGCATTCTATTAGAACTGGAAGGGAAGAAATTATATACAGAAGCTAAAAGGCTTGTAGCTCAGTTAGTATCCTTAAAAAATGAGTTCAATTTCGCCATAAAAACAGAAATAGAAAGAATTTCTAAAATTACTCGCGGTTTATTTGTAAGGAGTGTAAGCATAGTAATAGGTTTTGCCCTTTTAACAGGGTCGATTTTCGTTGCAATAGCCTCTCAAATAATTAAAGCAATAAAACGGGAAATAGCTTTGAGGACAAGAGCAGAGAGCGAGAGAGAGTTGGTGGAAACAATTATTGAAAATCTTCCTATGGGAGTGGCTTTGATATCTCCGGAGACACAGAAAATAATAAACATAAATAAAGAAACCGAGAAGATCACGGGTTACAAAAGAGAAGAAGTGGTTGGAGAAAGTTGTAGGCTTATCTGTTCTTCAAAGGCTGGGGAGTGTCCAATCCTTGATCTTGGAGAGAAGGTTTATGAAAAGGAAGTCTGGCTTTTTAAAAAGGATGGGAGTAGAGTGCCGGTACTTAAAAGTGTGATTCCGCTTTATCTTCATGGGAAAGATGTGCTTCTTGAGGCATTTGTGGATATTACTGACCAGATTAGAGCAAGGGAAGAGGCTGAAAGGCTTGCCAGGGCAAAAAGTGAATTCGTTGCTAATATGAGCCACGAGATCAGAACCCCTCTTAACGGAATTATTGGAATGCTCCAGATTCTTTTAGACACCGGACTTGATCCCCAGCAAAAAGAATACGCTGAAACGGCAATGCGCTGCGGACACCATCTTATTGAAATAGTCAATAACATTCTTGATTTCTCCAAGCTTGAGTCTGGAAAAGTTGAGCTTGAAAGTATTCCTTTTAATATTCGTCAGCTTGTTGAGGATGTTATGGAAATGTTTGCAGAAAAGGCAGAGAAGAAGGGCATTGAGCTTGGGTGCCTTGTGGAAGCAGAGGTGCCAGAGATTGTAATTGGAGATCCGGGAAGAATCCGTCAGGTGCTTATAAATCTTGTGGGAAATGCTGTAAAGTTTACTGAAAAAGGAGGGGTTTACTCTTTTGTAAGATTAAAAGAGGAGCTAAATGGAGATGTAAATCTTCTTTTTGAGGTAAAAGACACGGGTATCGGAATTCCAGAAGAGGCAAGGAAAAGGCTTTTTCAGCCCTTTGAACAGGTTGATGCTTCAACCACCAGACGCTTTGGTGGAACCGGGCTTGGTCTTGCAATCTGTAAACACCTGATAGAACTTATGGGCGGGAAAATTGATTTTGAAAGCGAAGTTGGGAAAGGCACAAAATTTTTCTTTACCATTCCCCTGCATAAAGGAAAGCCTGAGAAATTTACTCCCAGGTATAATCTTGAGGGTTTGCGGGTGCTTATTGTAGAGGACAATGCGGTGAACAGAGAGATTCTTGAGTATTATTTAAAAAGCTGGGCAATGGTGTGTAAAACTGCAGAAAGTGCAAAAGAAGCATTTGAAAAAGCTGTTTCTGCCTATCACAGAGGAGAGCCCTTTGATGTGGCAATTGTGGACTATACGCTGCCAGATGAGGACGGATTTTCCTTTGCCAGAAAGTTTAAAGCTCAGGAAGCCACAGCAGGAATTCGTTTGGTACTTTTAACCCCTCTTACCAGGCGTGAAGTGGCAAAGAAAAGCAAAGAAGCAGGATTTGCAGGATTTCTTACCAAGCCAGTGCGGCAGTCCCATCTTTACGACTGTATTGCCATGGTAATGGGATTAAAAGAAGAAAAAATTTTAATAACAAAGCATGTAATAGATAAAGCCAAAAAAGAAGAAAAGAAAAAAAGAAAAAAAGTGTTACTTGTAGAGGATAATCCAGTTAATCAAAGGGTAGGTGCAATTATACTTGAAAAAATGGGATTTAGTGTTGACATAGCAAACAATGGAAAGGAAGCAATTGAGGCAGTAAAAGAAAAAGACTATGATTTGATTCTTATGGATTGTCAGATGCCAGAGATAGATGGATATGAAGCAACAAGGAGGATTCGTGAGCTTGGAGGAAAAAAGGCAAGGGTGCCAATTATTGCTATGACTGCTCACGCCCTTGAAGGAGATAGAGAAAAATGTCTTGCCGCAGGAATGAATGATTACATTTCAAAGCCAGTGAAAAAGGAAAAGCTTGAAGAAGTAATAAAAAAGTGGTTGAATCAGGAGGAAGAGAAAGAAAAGTTCTAAATTAGAAAGAGGACCGGGGCAGGAGCAATGGAAAAGATTTTTGTAAAAGATGTAATGACTGTAGAGCCAATTACTATTTCTCCAGATAAAGCAATAACTTCGGTAATTGAACTTATGAGCTCTCTTGAAATAGGTAGTGTGATTGTAGAAAATCAGGGGAAAGTAGTGGACATAATTACTCAAAGAGATGTAATTTATGCCCTTTCACATAATTGCGAAAAACTAAAAATAAAGGAATTTATAGAAAAGTGTAAGCCCAAAAGGGAATTAAAGATAATTTCTACTACCGCAACTGTGTATGAAGCTATGGAAATTATGGAAAAGGAGAAAATAAAGCATCTTCCAGTGGTGGATGAGAGGGGAAATATTGTTGGTATTATTACTGCTACTGATATCTTACACAGGGTTACTCATGTAGCCCTTGTTGATCCCTTAACAAAGATTTATAACAGACGCTATTTAGATGTACTTCTTTTTAAATTAAGGAAGAGGCTTGGTTTTTCAATCTTAATGCTTGACATAGACGATTTTAAAAAAATAAATGATAATTATGGGCATACTTTTGGGGATAAAGTGCTTATTAATTTAGGAAAAGTCCTTCTTAGTTGCATAAGAAACTATGACGATGCTATCAGGTATGGAGGGGAAGAATTTCTGGTAGTGCTTTACAGGGCAGGGCTTCAAGATGCAAAGCAGGTAGCAGAAAGAATAAGAACTAAATTCTATGAAAGCAAGTATGAAGAGGTTCCGGGATTAAAGATCAGTGTGAGTATAGGGATTGCCTGTGGAGTAAATGGAGATAATTTATGGGATGTGATAAAAAAGGCAGATAAAGCCCTTTATCAGGCGAAGAGGAAGGGAAAAAATAGGAGCGAAGTATATTGCGAAGAAAAAGTTTAAGGGGCGAAAGATAGCTTTGATAGAGAAAATCAAGACTTACTTAATGAATGAACTTGGCGTAGGAGAGGAGGAGATAGAGGGGCTGATAGAGGTGGCCAAGGGAAGTCTTGCAAAAAATTTTGAAAAGCTGGAAAGACATCTTTCAGCAGGAGAAATGGATGAGTTTGCCCGAGTCGCTCATACTATAAAAGGTGTCCTTTTAAACTTAGGGCTTGAAAAAGAGGCGGCTTTATCCAAGGAAATTGAGCTTAAAGCAAAAGAGGGTGAGTCAAAGGAAAGTCTTTCTCAGATGGTAGAAAATTTAAAAAAATCTCTTGCAGGACTTATTTAAAGGAATTATTATTTAAAAAGATTTTAAAAAGAAAAAGGATTTTAAATTAAGGAGACGCAAAATAAATGAAGATTGCAATAGATCCTATTACTCACCTTCCCCTTGCTTGCGAATTAAAAGAAATTTGGCCTAATCTTTCGGAAAAGAGAAAAACTTGCGCATATATTCTTCTTGATTTTAATGGGCTCTTTCTCATTAATGCCTTTTTTGGATATAAAACAGGAGATCAACTTTTAAAACATTTTGCCAAGCTTTTAAAAGATTCCTTTCAAGAAGGTGTCTCATTTCCTTTAGTTTATCGTTTAGCAAACGATAGTTTTGTAGCACTTGTTTTAGGAACAGCTTCAGATGCTTTTAAAAAGCTTATTTCTTTTAAACAGATTTGTGCTACTCATCCTTTTATAGTTTCTGGAGAAACTCAAGAAAAAGTTCTTTACCCTTCTTTTGCAGCAGTTATTCTTGAAATTGAACCTTCTAAAATCCCAGCAGAAGAGGTATTGTGGGCGGCAGAAAGGGCTCTCATAGAGTTAAAGAAAGTAACAAAAGAAGGAATAGAGATTGTAAGCAATGAATGGCTTGAAAGAATTCTTAAAAAGAAGAAGAACCTGGCACTATTCCTTGAAGCTCTTGAAAAAGACCAAATTACTTTTGCTCTTCAGAAGATAGTGGATATAAATACAGGAAAAATTTTTGCTTATGAAGTGCTTGCAAGGATTAAGCTTCCTGAGGGAAGGGTTGTTCCTGCAGGGATGTTTATAGATGATTTAGCTCATCTTGGTCTGGACATGGTTCTTGATGAAGAGGTAATAGATAAAGCACTTTTTTATAAGAAAAAATTAGGGATAAAAGAAAAGCTGTCTTTAAATTTTTCCAACAAGTTTTTTGACCAGAAGCTTAT
Source organism: Thermodesulfatator sp. (assembly GCA_027064165.1). Taxonomy (GTDB): domain Bacteria; phylum Desulfobacterota; class Thermodesulfobacteria; order Thermodesulfobacteriales; family Thermodesulfobacteriaceae; genus Thermodesulfobacterium. The sequence goes on from JAMOQE010000023.1 coordinate 14,448, forward strand.
TCTTTTTAAAGATCTCGTATTCCACTACAAAATTCCTCCACGGGAGCTTATTATAGAACTTACAGAAAGAGAAGATTTTGAAAGGATCACCTCCTTTGAAGAAAAATTTGGTGAATTAAAAAATGAAGGCTTTTTAATTTTCCTTGATGATTTCGGGATTGGATATTCCAACTTTCATCTTCTTGAAAGATATCCATTTGATGGAATAAAAATTGACGGCAGATTTATTAAAAATCTTCTTACCAACTGGATGGACAGAAAATTTGTAGAATTTATTTTAGAAATAAGCAAGCGGTTAGAAGTAAATGTAGTAGCAGAATTTGTGGAGGAGGAAAAGGTACTGGAGTTTTTTAGAAAGAGCTTTGATTCTCAAAATACCATAGACTTTTTAGCTCAGGGATATCTTCTGGGTAAACCTGAGGTCCTGGAGCTAAAGTAAATGGATTATAAAAAACTGAACGAATTGGTTAATAAGGTAGCACAAAGTCTCAAAGTTTTACTTGCAGAAGACAATGTTTTTTTAAGAAAGAAGACCTGTTCTTTACTTACCAAAAATGGTTTTCATGTTATAGAGGCTAAAAATGGAAAAGAGGCATGGGAGAAGTTTAAAGAAAATTATGATGAAATAGGAGTTGTTGTTCTTGATTGGGTAATGCCGGAGATGGATGGTCTTGAGGTGTGTCGTCTTATAAGAAGTACAAATATAGGCCACTATACCTACATAATTTTTCTTTCTGGAGTTGAAGATAGGGAAAAGATTGCAAAGTGTTTGGAGGTGGGGGCAGATGATTACATAATGAAGCCCATACACCAGAAGGAGTTCCTTGCAAGGATAAAAGCAGGTTTAAGGATTATAGCACTTGAAAAGCTATTGATGGAGGCGAATGAAAAGCTTGAGAGGCTTGCCACTATAGATGAGTTAACAGGAGTGTTCAATAGAAGGGCTCTTTTTAATGAGTTAAAAAAGAGTGCCCATTTTGCGATTCGTGCCAAAAAAAAGCTTTATATTGTAATGATTGATATAGACCATTTTAAAAAAATAAACGATACCTATGGGCATCAGGTAGGAGATCTTGTTTTAAAGGAGCTTGCCCAGAGGCTTCGTTCTGAACTCAGGCCTTATGACATAATTGGGAGATATGGAGGAGAGGAATTTCTGGTAGCATTTGTAAATAAACAGGAGAGAGAGGCAGCAGAAATAGGGGAGCGGCTTAGACAGGCAGTAAAAACCAATCCCTTCCAGATTGATGAAGAACTTTTTATTACTGTGACAATCAGTGCAGGGATTGGCATATTTGATCCTGCTCAATGTAATATAGAAGGAACAATTTCAGAGGAAGACTTAATGCAGGAGCTTTCAAAGGTAATTGAAAGGGCAGACAAGGCCCTTTATGAGGCAAAAGTTAAAGGCAGAGATAGAATAATAATGAGTAAAATTTAAAGGCATTTTAAAATAAGTCCTTTATTACATGCCATAACAGCCTGCTCTGGGGACGGACCCTTCCGGTAAGGGGATTATAAAAAAGCACATTTTCCTCTATCAAAAACTTTAACACTCTACCTTCAATCAAATGTTCTTCCACTTCTTCTCTTTCTTTAAAAAACTGTAAGGCACTCATTATTTTTTCTACAGGTGGACCGGGCTTTTCTCCATCTTTTAAAAGCCTGAGCTTCCACTTTAACCTTCCTCTCTCACTTGCAACCAACAATTTAAGAGCTTCTTCTATGCCTATGCCTCTTTTTAATTCTTCAAAAAGGCTTACTATGTCTCCTGGTTTCCCTCCTACATACTCCCAAATAAGTTCTTTCTCTTTAAAACCAAAACCCTCATACACTTTAAAAGCATCTTCCTTGGATAGGTCATCCACGAGCACATATTTTGCCCTTCCCTCAAGTCTGGCATTGGAATAAATTTCTTCTATAAACAAACAATCACTTGTTGCACAAAGACAGTGACAAAGATGAGTCTCCTTTGTCATTCGCACAAAAAAGTTAAATAGCCTTGCAAGTAAAGGCATTCCCGTAGCATTTATTTCATCCTTTATCACCTGTAATTCGTCAAATATAAGCACCGGTTTAAATCCCTTCTCCTTAAATCTCTTCATCACCTCCTCTAAATAATTAAACACATCTACCTTATTCTCATCTACATCTCCTACCTGAAGACACCTAATAAACTCTGCAGGAAGCACTATCCCTGTATTTATTTTCTTTGTAAGCCTTTCCACATATTCCACTCCTGCAGAAATAATATCCAGTTTTTCACGAAGTTTCTTCCACAGGCTATCATCACCTACTTTAAATATCACTCTGGTAAATTTTCTATACCCTCCTTCAAATCCCCTAAAGTTGATATAAAACACCCGATAATCTTCCGGAAGCTCCTCTATTACTTGCATGAGAAGTGCTGTTTTTCCGCTATTAATTGGCCCATATACAAACCAGACTACATTTGGCTCTCCCGAAAGAATAGCTTTTATTTCCTTTATTTCTTTCTCCCTGTTAAAAAAAGGCACTACTTTGCCTCCTGAACCATTTTCTTAAGCTCTAAATAAGTTTCTCTAACTTTATTCACATATTTAAGATAAAGGGGAAGTTCTTCTATAGGAATGGCCTGAGGGCCGTCACAAAGGGCTTTTTCAGGAGCAGGATGAAACTCAACAAGCACGGCATTTGCTCCTGCGATTACTCCCTGAGCAGTTGCATGATAAATATCCTTTATTCCATCTGGATCTTCTGCCCTTGAACCTATAGGATGAGACGGATCTATACAAACTGGAAGCCTTGTAAGCCTTTTTACCACAGGTACATGGGCAAAGTCAACCAGATTTCTGTGAGGATCTCCTAAGTGGGTTCTCACCCCTCTTAAGCAAAAAATTATTTTTGTATTTCCTTCAGAAGCAATATATTCTGCAGCATTTAAGCTTTCTTCAAGAGTTAATCCATAGCCTCTTTTATAAAGCACAGGGAATTCTTTTTGTCTCCCCACTTCCTTAAGAAGCTCAAAATTCTGGGCATTTCTTGTGCCTATTTGCAGAATCACGCCACAGGGATTACCAGCCTCCTCCAAACTTTGCTTTATTTCTTCTATATGGCGACCAGCAAGGACCTCCATTACGATAATCTTTATATCGTATTTTCCAGCAAGTTCAAAGAGCCAGGGAAGACACTTTTTCCCCCAGCCCTGAAAATCATAAGGAGAAGTCCTGGGTTTATAAGCTCCCATTCTGGCACAGGAAATTCCATTCTCCTTTAGAGCTTTAAATATAGCCTCTGCATTTTCATAAGTATCTACTGCACAGAGCCCCACAAAAAGATGAAAACTGTGCTGATCAAATTTAAGCCCTTTATATTCAAAACCTATTTCATCAAGTTCTCCGTGTCTTCCTATAAGACGATACTTTGAAGTAACCCTTACTGCTCTTTCCACCCCTGGAAGGCTTTCTATTTCGTGAGAAGATACCATGTAGTCCTCTCCTATAAGATGCACTTCAAGAAGGGACCTCGTTACCCCTTTACTTTCAAGCACTTTTACCTTGAGATGAGGAAATCGTTCAAGATACTCCATTAAAATCTTAAATTCTTTGCTTTCTTTAGTAACATGGGGCTCCATAATAATAATCATAACCAACCTCCCTTTTTTAAAAATTTTGGATAGATTTTTTTAATTTATCACTTTCTTTCCACTTTTTCAATCTTTCCTTTTAAAGAACCAAGTAAAGGCAAATGGCCTTTTATAAGCAGGGGATATCTCATTTTTTCGTTGAGATAAATTTCTACTTTTTTTGAACGCTTAAGAAGTTCGCTTTTCTGGGGAAGATTAACCTGTAAAAAGAAACACTTTTCTCTACCTGAACCAGGTCCTGTCCCGGGACAGGGGAGCTCTTTTTTGAACATTACCTTTACAAAACACCTTTGCTTTTTTATTAAAAGAGGAAAAGTCCAGACTTTCTTTTTTTGATAGTCCAAATAAAAACTGTTAATAAAAGCAGAAAGTTCATCATAAAGTGGATAAGTGGCGTTTACTACCTCTGGTTTTTCTATTTTAGGCAGCACCTTTTGATAAATTACTTTACTGCTTTTCTTTTCAAAACTTACAACTTTTTTTCTTTCTTTTTTTGCATGCTTTGAGTAGATTTCACTCCTTACAGGCATTCCTTGTTTATCTACAATAGTTGTCCACTCTGCGTAATAAGGATAAAAAAAGTTCCCCAGTCCCACAGTATACGCAATTGCCTTATAAAAGTTTTCCCTAATTTCTATTCTTGCTACACCTATTTTGAAAAATCCCCAATAAATGTAGTAAGTAAGAATGGTGTCCCCAAGACTTACATTACTTGTAATCAACAAAAGTAAGGTAAACAAGAAAAGTATCCTCTTCACAAGCTTTCCCCCTTAGTGTGCTTTTTTTTATTTTAATTTAATAAAAATCATTTTGCATATTTACTTTAGATTTTACTTTTTTAAAATTTGTAGTATGATAAGCAAAAAGGGATAGAAACAATGCTGGTGAGATTTTGTGGAGTTTCTTGACAGAGAAGGAGAGAACCCAGGAGGACGAAACATCTTAAGTTTTTTTAAGCTTGATAAAATGGAAAGGGAGAAAGAGCTCTGAAAGGTGCTAAGTCTTTTTGTGAGAAGAAGAGGAAGAAGTGAACCCCCATGAGGGCTTTATTTCAAAGGCAACTAAAAAATTTTTATAAAAGGAGAGGGCTATGTGTAAAGAATGTGGTTGTGGACTTCCAGAGGGAGCTTCAAAAGAGGTGGTTGAAGTTTTTGAAAATATATTGAAACATAACGAAGAATACGCAAAACACAATAGAGAACACTTTGAAAAGCATGGAATCTTTGCCGTAAATCTTATGAGTGCTCCTGGAGCAGGGAAAACTACCCTTCTTGAAACTACTCTTGAAGCCTTAAAAGATGAATACAAAATAGGAGTAATTGAAGGAGATCTTGAAACGGAAAGAGATGCAGAAAGAATAAGAAAAAAAGGCATCCCTGTCTATCAGATTACCACAGGAAGTGCCTGTCATTTGGATGCAGCACTTGTGCACAAAGCCATGCATCATCTTCCCCTTGAAGAACTTGACATTCTCTTTGTGGAAAACATTGGAAACCTTGTCTGTCCTGCAAATTATGACCTTGGCACACATTTAAATGTTACCCTTCTTTCAGTACCAGAGGGAGAAGACAAACCTGAAAAGTATCCTCTTATTTTTAAAACCTCCGAACTCGTTTTAATTACAAAAATTGATCTTTTACCTTACTTTGACTTTGACCTTGAAAAAGTAAAGGAGCAGATAAAACGAATTAACCCTCAAGCTCAAATAATTGCCCTTTCTGCTAAAACCGGACAAGGCTTTGAGGAGTGGATTAATTTTTTGAAAAATCAATTAAATTCTAATAAAAACAAGGAAAAGTAAAAATGGGAACAAGGCAAGAGTTTGAAATGGATCCTCAGTTGCTTAGTACCATTGAGGAATTGGTAAGCAAAATTGTGGCTCAATATGTGCAAGAAAATGAACTAAAAATGAAAGAAATTTCTCTTGTAGAGAGACTTATTCGGGTTGAAGAGGAGTTAAAAGCTCTTAGAGAAATTCAGATGGCTCAATTTGAAGCTATGGAAAAACGCTTTGAAGCACTTCAAAAAGAAATCGCTACCATAGAAAAGGCTAATCAACAACGCTTTGAGGCTATGGAAAAACGCTTTGAAGCTATAGAAAAGCGTTTTGAGGCTATGGAAAAACGACTGAATTTTATGCAATGGTTCATGGGATTAGGCTTTACTTTTTTAACATTTCTTATAACTCTTTTTTATTTTTTAAAAGGCTAAAAAGTAGAGGGAACTATGCAGGAAAAAAAGCTGCTTCTTGCACATGGAGGTGGAGGGGAGGAAACCTTAGAGCTAATAAGCAAGGTAATCCTCAAATACTTTGGGAATCCTGTGCTTAATAACTTAGAAGACGCAGGTATCTTTACCTCTCAGGCAAAAAAATTTGCCTTTACCATTGATGGTTTTACAGTAAAGCCAATTTTTTTTAAAGGTGGAGACATAGGAAAGCTCTCTATTACCGGTACGGCAAATGACCTTGCTGTAATGGGTGCAAAGCCGCTTTACATAAGTGTCAGCCTTATGATAGAAGAAGGCTTTGCCCTTTCCGATCTTGAAAGAATTCTCTCCAGTATGAGAAAAGAGCTTGAAGAGAACAGGCTTCAGGTGCTTGCAGGAGACACCAAAATAGTGCCCAAAGGCGAAGTGGATGGAATTTTTATTTCCACTTCAGGCATAGGAGAGATTGTATATCCCGGAATTTCCTGTAAAAACTTAAAGCCAGGAGATGTAATTATTGTCTCAGGCTCCATAGGAGATCACGGTGCCTGCATCTTAGCTGAAAGGGAGGGTATAAAACTTGAGGTGGAACTTGAAAGTGATTGTGCAAGTCTTTATCCCCTTCTTGAGCCTCTTTTCAATTCTAATATTGAGCTTCATGCCTTGAGGGATCCCACAAGAGGTGGGCTTGCTGCAACCCTTTACGAATGGGCTTATTCCTCTGGAGTTGGTATAACTGTGGAGGAAGAAAAAATTCCTGTGAAAGAAACAGTACAGGCATTTTGTGAGGCACTTGGCTTTGAGCCATATCACCTGCCCTGTGAGGGAAGAGTGGTAATTGCCCTGCCAGAAAAAGAGGCTGAAAAAGCCCTCTCCATTCTGCAAAACCACCCCCTTGGCAAAGAAGCAAAAATCATAGGTAAAGTAGATGAAGGGGAGCCAAAAGTTGTGATAAAAACGCTTTATGGCACCCTCCGAGTAATGGAAAATACCTCTGGAGAACTTCTTCCAAGGATCTGCTAATGCATGAATTTTATGTGGTGCAAAATATTATAAAAAGCGTGGAAGAATGCCTTCAAAATTATCCCGGAAAAAAAGTCTCCAAAGTAGTACTCCTTATTGGCAAATTTTCAGGTGTTGAGCCAGACCTTCTTAAAACTGCCCTTGACTTTTTCAAAAAAGGGAGTGTCCTTGAGGAAGCAGAAGTGGTGCTTGAGATAGAAGAATTAAAGCTCAGGTGCCTTGAGTGCGGAGAAGAATTTATTAAAGAAAAGTGGGACTTAACCTGTCCCAAATGCGGATCCCTTCGTACAGAAGTAATTTCAGGAGATCAAATGCTTCTTAAAAGCCTTGAGCTGGAAGAGGTCTAAGAAACTCTTTTTCTTACTTCTACTCCCCACTTTCTCAATTGAGAAAGAACAAGGTTTATTAATTCCGGCAATTTCTTTTTTGCGACTTCTGTAAGCTCTCCTCCCCATTCAAGGCTTGCTGGTTCCATTCCGATAAGTTTTACCTCCTCTGGAAGGCATCCCTTTAGCCTTGCCAGCTGAAGCACATCAAGAAGACTTACCTCGTGAAGAGAAAGCTTCTCTGCAACTGTCTGAGGAAGCTCCTCAAGGGAAAAGCTGTAAATAGTTCCTGGCTCTTTTCCTCCTGAAATAGCATCAATAATAAGAAGCTTATCTACGCCTTCAAACTCAGAAAGCAGAAAAAGCCCTCCAGTTCCTCCATCAATAAGTTCTATCTCCGGGGAAAATTCATATCTATCTCTGAGCTCCCATAGGGCATGAACTCCAAGCCCTTCGTCTGAAAGCAAAATATTCCCCAAGCCAAGCACTTTAATAGGCATAAAGCCTTCCATAGGGCCTGTGAGTATAGGGTACTACCTTTACAAAATCCTCTTTAAAAAACTCTGAAGGATCAAGCCCGAAGTCTCGCGCATAGTCTTTAAGAAGCTCCTCAAGAAGCTTTTCATCCTCTGACTCAAGTGCATAGGGCTTAAGCCCTAAGCCAAGCTGAGACTCCTTCACCTTCCCCCTTATGTAAATTGTGCCTCCATGCATACCAGTGCCTAAAAATAAACCTGCTATTGGACGCTCTGGATAGCGAGAAAACATACCAAGAAGCACTATCACCCCACCTGCCATATATTCTCCTAAGAAATCTCCTGCCTTTCCACCTATAATAAGCACTGGCACCTTGTCCATATAAGCCTTCATGTGAATACCTACTCTGTAGCCCACATCCTCTTTTATGTGGATTTTACCTCCTCTCATAGCATACCCTACTACATCTCCTGCCATCCCATGGATAATTATTTTCCCCTCGTCCATGGTATTTCCTGCACCATCCTGAGCATTTCCATACACATTTATTACAGGACCCCTCATAAACGCTCCAAGATCAAGCCCGGGAATACCATAAATATCTATTTTTACATTGGCTGAAACTCCTGCAGCCAGATAGCGATGCCCATTTACCCCTTTAAGCACTATTTCTTTTTCTCCCTCTAAAATAGCCTCTCTCAAAAGCCTGTTAACCTTACTATAATGCAGGGTGCTTACATCTAATTCCAAGCTCATGCTCTTCTACCTCCCTTGGTCTTGGCTTGAGGTAACTTTTTTGATTCGGGATGCTGCCTGGTTTCATCTCAACTATTACTGGCTCTCCAGCCTTTGGCGCCCATACCTCCTCTGGATCAGGACAAACCACCCTTATAGCAGCCTCCTCACTTGCCATGTAATACACATCTCCTTTCCTTGCTGCATAAAGAGGCCTGAGCTTTACCCTGTCATTAAGCCCAACCAGCCCCCCATTATAGGCAAAAAGAATGGCAAAAGGCCCATTAAGCATTGCTCCACCATAAACCATCCTCAGAGCAGTAAGAAGTTCCTTTTCTTCAGGAGGTGCCTCATCTATCTCCATCCAGAAAGGTGGAGCCATAACCTTGCAGGCAACCTGTATTGGAAGCCCGTGTTTTCTTATAAGAAGATCAAGAATATAAGCCACTACCTCTGTATCTGTAAGCAAAGTACACTTATACCCAAAAAGCTCAAGATACCTCCTGTTTGTTCCATAGCTTGAGATTTCTCCATTGTGCACAATTGACCAGTCAAGAATGGTAAAAGGATGTGCTCCTCCCCACCAGCCAGGAGTATTTGTGGGAAATCTATTGTGAGCTGTCCAGATATAAGCTTTGTACTCGTCTATGCGGAAAAATTCTGCAATCTCATCGGGATACCCCACTCCCTTAAATGCTCCCATGTTCTTTCCAGAAGAAACTACATAAGCCCCCTCTATCTTTTCGTTTATCTCCATAACCAAGTTTACTATGTAATCATCCTCAAAGTCTTCACAGGCCTCAGCAAGTTCTCCTTCAAACTTGGGTTTAACGAAATAGCGTTTAAACAAAGGAGGATTTTTAATGGTCTTCACCTTTCTTGTAGGAATAGGCTCCTGATAACCAAGAAATGTCCTGTGAGAAAGAAAGTCTTCCACCCTTTCAAGTGCCTCTTTACTCTCTGCCATTATGTGAAAGGCATAAAAGTCTTTATACTCTGGATAAATGCCGTAGGCAGCAAACCCTGCTCCAAGCCCGTTTCCTCTCTCTTCCTGAAGACAAATGGATTTTATTATAAGCTCACCAGGAAGAAGCTCACCTTTTGTGTGTATAATCCCTGCAAGGCCACATCCTGACATTTCTTTATTCTTAAGCACAAGATGCCACATTGCCCTCTTCCTCCCTTATCTCCCTTTTTATAGCTTTCCAGATTATTCTTCCCTGAGGTCTTACTTCTCCTCTTACAGGATCATAAAAAAGCACATTTTCTCTTATCCAGAAAGTTCCCTTCTTTAAAACTTTTTCTGCCTCTTTTCCCCTGCAAACCTCCTTCTCACAGAAAATCTTCAGCACCTCCCAGATCTCTTCCCTCATTTCTGTATCAGCAAGTCTAAAAAGCTTTAGATGCTTGAGCCTTCCAGCCTCTATCCTTACCATCTCCTCTACTGCTTCCCTCTCACTATACCCGCGCCTCTTGTAGCTCAAAACACCCAGGATGTCTCCAAACTTCCCTCCTACATAATTCCACACAAGCTCCTTATCCTCTATGCCAAGCTCTTCATAGACTTTATACGCCCTTTCTCTGTCCAAATCATCCACAAGCACATACCTTGCCCTTCCCTCAAGCCGGGCATTGCTGTAAATTTTCTCTATAAATAAACAATCACTCGTTGCACAAAGGCAATGACATAAATGCGTTTCCTTTGTCATTCCTATTAGAAAATTAAATAAATCAGAAAGAAGATAGCCGTTCTTTTTAACATCTCTTAGCATCTGAAGCTCATCAAGCACAAGAACAGGCTTTTTTTCCTTCTTTACAAGCTCACCCATTAAAATCTCAAGGTATCTAAAAACATCTCTTTCCTTCTCTCCAGGCTTGAAAAATTCTCTTATTACCCTGCTTGGAAGTTCAAATCTGAAATTCACTTTCTCAAGGAGTTTTTCTGCGTACTCAAGAGCAGCTTTTATTAGGTCTACCCTCTTCGCAAACTTCTCCCAGAAACTCTCATCTCTTGGCTGAAACATTGCTCGCACAAAATCTTCATATTTCCTCGTCTCAACTCTGCGAAAATTTATGTAAAATATTCTGTAGTCTTCTGGAAGTTCCTCAAAAATCTGCATAAGAAGCGCTGTCTTTCCACTGTTTATAGGCCCATACACAAAGTATACTACATCTGGCTCACCACTTAAAATAGCTTTAAGCTCTCTCTTTTCCTTCTCCCTATCAAGAAACTTCACTTTTTATTCTCCTGCGTGCTTTACCTCAAGAATCTCCATCTCCTCCTTGGTTAAGCCAACAGCCCTAAGTTTGTCTCTATTGCCTTTTAAGCTCTCAATAGAATTAAGCCCCATTGCACCAAGCATCTCCTTTATCTCATGTGCCCAGGCCCTTACCAGATTGTATATTTTTTCAAAAGCCACCTCTGGTGGAAGCCTCTTTATAAGCTCTGGATTGTTAGTTGCTATACCCCAGGGGCACTTTCCTGTATAGCACTTCTGACACATGGTGCAACCACAGGCTATAAGTGCAGCTGTCCCTATATAAACTGCATCTGCACCAAGGGCTATAGCCTTTACCACATCAGCACTGCACCTTATCCCCCCAGATGCAATAATGCTTACCCTGTGACGAATACCCTCCTCTCTCAGCCTCTTATCCACTGCAGAAATTGCAAGCTCAATGGGAATTCCAATGTAATCTCTAAACATAGTTGGAGCAGCACCTGTCCCTCCCTTAAGACCATCAATCACTATTGCATCAGCCCCTGCCCTTGCTATCCCTGAAGCAATCGCTGCTACATTGTGCACCGCTGCAATCTTTACAAAAACAAGCTTTTTGTATTCTGTAGCCTCTTTGAGGGCATAAATAAGCCCTCTTAAGTCCTCTATGGAGTAAATGTCATGATGTGGGGCAGGAGATATGGCATCAGAGCCAACAGGAATCATCCTTGTCTTGGAGATTTCCTCAGTTACCTTTTCTCCAGGGAGATGCCCGCCAATTCCTGGCTTTGCTCCCTGACCTATTTTTATTTCTATAGCAACCCCGGCATTGAGATAGTCCACATGCAGGCCAAATCTTCCAGAGGCACACTGCACAATGGTGTTTGAGCCGTACTCATAAAGAGAGGCGTGAAGCCCTCCCTCACCGGTATTGTAAAGGGTGCCAAGTTCTTTGGCAGCCCTTGCAAGGCCATGATGCACATGAAGGCTTAAAGCACCAAAAGACATAGCTGCAAACATAATGGGCACTTCAAGCTGTATGTTTCTCGGGAGAGGTTTCTTAAGCCTGAACTTTCCGTTTTCTCCCTCCTCCACTTCCACAAGAGAGGGCTTGGGACCTATAAAAGTCCTGAGCTCCATTGGCTCACGAAGAGGATCAATAGGAGGATTTGTCACCTGACAGGCATCAAGCACTAAGTGATCAAAATAGTTTTTAAAAGGCTGAGCACAACCTGTTGCCGTAAGAAGCACCCCGCCCTGGTCTGCCTGTTTATAAATGTTCTTTATAAACCAGGGAGTCCAGTTGGCATGCTCTCTGAAAGCTGAAGGATGCTTTTTTATAATTATCGCCCCAGTAGGACAGGTTGCCTCACACCTGTGACACCCCACACACTTTGAGTGATCTTCTTTGAGAATCTTCTTTTTCTCATCCCAGATGTGCGCCCCATAAGTGCACTCTCTTATACATTTCTTGCACTTAATACACTTATCAAGATCTCTTTCTATGTAAAAGTCTGGATAAAATTTGGCAAATTGAGGTGTAGCCATTTCAAAAACCCTCCTCTAAAACCTGGTTGGAAAAAGTTATTATAACGGATTTTTTGCTCTTTTGCTACCCTTTTTTAACTTTTGTTTGTAATGGGATAGCGCCAGTCCTTACCAAAAGCCCTTTTCGTCACCTTTATTCCCATTGGAGCCTGTTTCCTTTTATACTCAGCCTTTTTAAGCATTTTAAGAACTTTTTTAACTGCTTCCTCCTCAAAACTCTGCCTGCAAATATCCTCCTCGGATAAGCCTTCTTCTATGTAAAGCCTGAGTATTTCGTCAAGTACCTCATAAGGAGGAAGGGTATCCTGATCTGTTTGATTGGGTCTTAGTTCTGCAGAAGGGGGCTTGGTAAAAAGCCTCTCTGGAAAAACAGGAGAGATGGAATTTCTATAGCGTGCAAGCCTATAAACCCAGGTTTTATAAACATCTTTAAGCGGAGCAAAACCTCCTGCCATGTCTCCGTAAATAGTGGTATATCCCACAGCACACTCACTTTTATTTGAGGTGGAAATTACAAGATAGCCCTCCCTGTTTGAGAGGTAAAAAAGAAGATTTGCCCTTATCCTTGCCTGAAGGTTTTCTTCTGCCACATGAAAGTCCTGATAACCAAGTTTTTCCTGAACTACACTTCTATAAGCAGAAAAGAGAGAGTCAATGGACACTTCTTTTAAAGGCACTTCCAGATTTTTGGCCACTTCCCTTGCATCTTCATAACTTTCCCTTGAAGTAAACTCAGAGGGCATAAAAAGAAGGTGCACTTTGTCTTTTCCTAAGGCATCAACTGCAAGGGCTGCGACTAAAGCAGAATCTATACCTCCAGAAAGCCCAAGAATGGCTGCTTTAAAGCCATTCTTGTAAAAATAGTCTCTTAGCCCGAGAACAAGGGCTCTGTAAACCTCTTCCTCTGCCTGTGGAGAGGGATAAACCACTGGCTTAAAATATGGAAGCTCCCTTTTATCCTCAAAAGTAATGTATTTAAAAAAGTGTTCCTGAGGAAGATTTTCGTCCCTCAGTCTGCTATCAAGGAGACGCAATCTTTTTATTCTCTCCACATTAATAGAAACTGTCTGCACATCTTCTTCAAATGCCTTGGCCCTGAGAAGAAGCTCTCCCTCCGGCCCAATTACAAGGGATCTTCCGTCAAAAACAAGCTCATCCTGCCCGCCAACCAGGTTCACATACACAAGATACGCAAGGTTGTCCTCTGCCCGTGCCTTTAAAAAAGCCTCTTTAAACTCATACTTTCCTGCATAATAAGGAGAAGCACTTATATTTAAAAGCACTGAAACTCCGTTTGACGCATAAAGCCTCTCTCTGTAAAAAGGGTGCCAGATGTCTTCACAAATGGAAAGCCCAATTCTTATGCCATTTATCTCCAAGATAAGTGGGGCATTTTGGGCTTTGAAGTATCTTTTTTCATCAAATACTGAATAGTTAGGAAGATAGGCTTTGGTGTAAACTCCTAAGATTTTGCCTCTTCCTATTATGCAGAGGGCATTATAAACATCGTTTTCTCTCCAAGGAAGTCCAATTATAAGAAAAGAAGAAAGCTCTTTTGAAAGCTGCGCTAAGGTCTGAACAGCTTTTTTAATATCTTCAAGAAATCTTGAGCTTAAAAGCAGATCTTCTGGAGGATAACCAGTTAAGAAAAGTTCAGGGAAAACCACAAGGTGGGAGAGAGGATCTGCCTCTCTCCACACCTTAAGCACCTCATTTAGGTTTCCCTCAATATCCCCTACACAGGCATTTTTCTGAGCTATAGTTATGTTTAAATACTCCATTAAGCATAATATTAACCACTTAATAGAAACTCTGCAACCATTCTCTTTAAACTTTCAGCCCAAGGCCCTTCCTCTTTTCCAAAATGTGCTTTTCCATTATTTCTGCAGTCTTTACTGCATCTTTTTCTACAAGGAGCCTTCCTCCTGTAATTTGTGGAAGTTCTTCTGTAAGCACCTTGGTTACAAGTTTGGAGCCGCTTACAAAGGGATCAGGGTATACATGGAGGAGAAATCCACAATCAAGGGCAAAGGCTCCGTCTCCAAGTGCCTGCTCTTCAAGCCATTGCGGAGCAGATACAACCACTGGAAGATCTGGCAGGTCCACCCCAAGCTTTTCTGCCACCATCTCTGCTACAGTAACAATCCTTGCCACACACATACAGATTCCAAAGTCCCATACAGGAGGAAGATTTAAAGCTTCGCACACTGCCTTAAGCCCATCTCCTGCATAGGAAAGAGCTTCTTCACTCATAAATCCTAAGCCCTGAAGGGCATAAGCAGTGCATCCAGCTGTCCATACAAGAATGTCTCTCTTTAAAAGCTCAATTGTTAGGTCTCTTATGAGTACATCATGTCCGCAGCTTACAAGATTTGAGCATCCAACAACTGCTGCAATTCCCTTTACCTTACCTTCTGCAAGCACCTTCAAAATAGTTTCCATATTTTCTTCTACAAATCTTTCACTGAATCCAATCTTTGCTTTTTTAACAGAGCCTATTTTTCCTCCTTTTTTCCGTTCCTTAAAGGCTTCTATTGCTTTTTCTATTACTTTTCTTGCTACCTCTTCTGCTTTTTCCGGGCTCCAGGAGAGAAGCTCTGCTCCTTCAATAAAAGCCACATCATCCACTGCAAGAAGCCTGATCTTTTCTTTTTTGGCAATTTCTGTAAGCCCTGGAAATGTGCAATTAAATTCTGAAACCACTGCATCAATAAGACCACTTGCTGCAAGGGGCTCTGTGCCAAAATTATTTGCACACTGTCCTATAAAGCAGGGAGGCTGAAGTCTTGCCTGAAGATCCTGTCCCACACAGGTTGCACCAACAATAGCCACTCCCTTTGCTCCTGCCTGCCTTGCAAGTGCCTGAATTTCCTCCTTTCCTGCAAGCTCAATCACCTTTTGCTGAAGTGCTGTCTGATGCCCTGTGGTCATTATGTTTACATACTCAGGATCAATTGCACCAACACCAGTTTCCACCTCCCTAAGCTCCGGCACCCCAAAAAGTATGTCATTCATCCAGATGTTCATTCTAAGAGCAGTATATCCCATAACCAATCCTAAACGAAGACAGTGAAGAAGCATATCAGTTATATTTGCATTGAGATTGGTGGAAGTTTTTACAAGGGCATCAACAATTTCAGATTTTGCTCCACCTGGGATAATTCCAAGCTTTTTGTAAACTTCAAGCCTCTTTTTGGGAGCAAGTTTTAAAACAATTTCACTTTCCTGCCAGCGAGGCTTGTTCATATCTTTTATTACAAACTCTGCAAGAGCCTCTGGCTTTTTCTCCACTCCAAGCTTTTCACATACTTCATTAAAAGTTCTTTCATCCTTAACCTCTCCATTCATAAGTGCCCTTGCAGTGTTTTCACATACATGCACATAACAGGCAACTCCTCCTGCAACATGCCTTAAAAAGTTTTTAGCAACTATTTGATCAGCAGTAAGCCCACACACACCATAGGGATGTTTTTCTGTAATCCTGCAAGGACCTTCTGAACACACATTACAACAAAGCCCTTTTTTCCCGATTTCACAGATAGAAGCTTTTTCTCTTCTTGTATGAGGAGTTTCAAGCCCTTTTTCTTTGGCAAGCTCAACAAGAGCTTTTACTTCTTCACTTGCAATGGCAATAGCCATAGACCCACCTCCTTTTTTTGACATATTTTATAATAAATATAATATAAGAATAGATACAATTCAAGAAAACATTTAAAAATTTAAAATTAATCTGCGCCGCCGCCAAGGGCAGCATAGAGAGCTATACGATTTGCATATTTCGTCATGATAAGATTGGTAAGTGTCTGCTTAGCCTGAAGTAATTGTCTTTTTGCATCAAGCACTGCAAAATAACTATCTATCCCCTGCTTATACCTTTTTAAAGCAAGTTCATAGGTCCTCTCAAGAGAACGAACAAGTTCTCTTTGAGCCTTTATTTGTTCATCAATGGTCGCCTTAATCGTCAGTTTATCCAGCACTTCTTTAAATGCGTTTTGAATCGTCCTTTCGTACTGAGTTAAGAGAATCTTCCTTTGCACTTTACTGAGCTTATAAGCAGCCCAGATCCTTGAATCAAACACTGGAAGTGCTCCTGCAAGATTAAAATTCCAGGTACGTGCCGAGCCTTCAAAAAGATTGGATAGTTCGTCACTTACCGTACCAATTGCACTGGTTAAAGATATAGAGGGGAAAAAGGCTGCCCTTGCTGCACCAATCCTTGCATAGGCTGCCTTTAATTTGTGCTCTACAGCCATAACATCTGGCCTGTTCAACAATACATAGGAAGATATACCTGGTTTTACTTCCTCAAAAGGACTCCTTTCTGGTAATCCCTTTGGCAGCAGTTTATCATCAACACGTGTACCCACCAGAAAGTTTAGCGTATTTATGTCCAGATTTATCAATTGTTTTAGTTTAACCACATCCACCCTTACTGTCTCCACCTCGGTTCTGGCCCTGTTTAAATCAATCTCGGTTGCCACACCGGCATCATACTGACTCTTTACGAGTTTAAAATTTTCTTCTGCAGTTCTTAATAATCCCTCGGCAATCTTTAAATTTTCTATATCAGCACAGAGCCTAAGATAGGCCCGGGATACTTCTGTAATCAGGGTTATTTGAGCAGCACGCCGGTTTTCTTCTGCTGCCAGAAAATTTTCCCAGGCCTCCTTTTTTAAAGAACGAATCTTCCCAAAAAAGTCTATCTCCCACTCTGCAAGCCCAAAGTTAACGCTATAACGCTTTTCTGTATAAGCTTTTTTGGTAAACGATATATCATCCGGAATCCTCCGTTTTTCTATAGCAGAATTCACATACAAAGAAGGATATAACTCCGCTGACTTAATTCCATATTGAGCCCTTGCCTGTTCCACATTTAATATAGCAAGCCGGAGATCCCTATTGTTTTTTAAGGCAAGCTTTACAATCTCCTTTAACTTAGGATCCTTTATAAAGTCCTGCCACTTTATCTTTGAAATATTAGTCTCATTTCCAAAAGAAATATTTTTATATACACCTTTTTCAGGAAACTTTTTTTCAACGGGTATTGCAGGCCTTTTATATTTAGGAATAAAAGAACAACTACATAAAACAGCTAAACTTATGATTGTTACTCCTATATTTCTTCTCATTTACGCGGCTCCTTCCTGATCTACCATACTGTGTCTTATTTCCACCTCTTTTCTGCGTTTCCCAAATAACTTATAAATAATTACATAAAACAACGGAATAAAAATTGTGGCAATAAATGTAGAGGCAATTGTACCACCAACCACCACTGTTCCTATATCGTTTTCAGCTCCGGAACCCGGTCCATGGGCTATAGCAAGAGGAAGTGTGCCCATACCAAATGCAAAAGAAGTCATAAGTATCGGCCTAAGCCTTAGTCTGCAGGCCTCAAGGGTAGCCTTTATTAAATCATATCCAGCATCTATCCTTTCCCTTGCAAATTGAACAATCAAGATTGCGTTTTTGGTTGTAAGACCAAGCACTGTTACAAGGCCAATCTGGAAATATATGTCATTATCAAATCCTCTCCAACTGGAAGCAATTATTCCACCAATTACACCAAGTGGCATGGAAAGAAGTATTGCAATTGGAATTACCCAGCTCTCATACAGAGCAGCAAGGACCAAAAATATGACAAAAACTGCAAAGGCATAAACCAGAGGCCCCTGTTTTGTTGCCATCTTTTCCTGATAAGATAAACCTGTCCAGGCATAGCCAAAATCTTTTGGCAGCTTACTTGCAAGCTCCTCCATTACCTTCATTGCGTCACCTGTACTATAACCAGGTGCAGGCTCTCCCCAGATTTCTATTGACGGAAAACCATTATATCTCTCTAACTGCTGAGGGCCATAAATCCACCTGCCCTTTGCAATAGCGGAAAAGGGGACCAGTTTCCCTTCCAGATTCCTTATATAAATTTTCCTTAAATCCCTCGGCATCATCCTGTATGGAGCATCAAACTGGACATACACGGTTTTTACTCTTCCATTTTTCACAAAGTCATTTACATAAGCTGAACCAATTGCTGCAGCAAGAGTGTTGTGAATGGAAGTAATTGGTAATTTCAGAGCCCCTGCCTTCTCCCAGTCTATATCTATCTTGTATTGCACCACAGGATTCATTCCATTTGGCCTTACACGAATAAGCCTCGGGTCCTTAGATGCCATGTAAAGCAACTGATTTCTTGCCTCAATCAATTTTTGATAACCCACTCCACTATAATCCAGCAATTCAAAATCAAATCCTGCAGCATTTCCAAGCTCAATAATGGCAGGGGGCATAAATGCAAAGACCATGGCATCATTGTATTTTGAAAATTCCCTGTTAAGCCTGTTAACTATTGCCTCAGCTGAGAGGGACTTGTCCTTTCTCAAGCTCCAATCTTTAAGTTTAACGAACCCAACTCCCACATTGGGAGCACGCCCTGCAAAGGAATAACCAGCAACATAGGCCGTAGATTCAACAGCTTTTTGTTCATGTGTGCGAATGTATTTTTCAGCGCGCTTCAGAACTTTTACAGTTTCATCCAAGGTTGAACCAGAAGGCAAAATTACCTGAAAAAGCAAAATTCCGCGGTCCTCATTGGGAAGATATCCCGTTTTCATATTTAAAAATAAATAACCGGTTATACTTACAATTATCACATAGATAATAACAAACCTGATTTTCCTGGCCAGTGTATATCCAACCACTGAAAGATATAACTTTCTTCCTTTCTTTAATACCCTATCAAAAACTTTTAAAAACGGCCTAAAGATGAAAAAAGTCTTTTCATAAATGGGGGTCCCTTTGGGATATGGTTTTAGAAAAGTAGCACATAAAACAGGAGTAAAGACAAGTGCCACCACAAGAGAAAGTAACATTGCTGCTGCGATTGTCACTGAAAATTGTCTGTAAATAATTCCGGTAGAGCCCGGGAAAAAGGCCATTGGCAAAAACACAGCAGACAACACCAGTGCAATCCCAATCAGGGCTCCCGTTATTTCATCCATTGACTTGGCAGCTGCCTCCCTGGGAGGCAAGCCTTCTTCTTCCATGATTCTGTCCACATTCTCCACAACCACAATAGCATCATCCACTAAGAGTCCTATGGCAAGAACCATTGCAAACATGGTCAAAACATTTATAGAAAACCCAAGCACCCAGATTACGCCAAATGTTCCGAGAATAACAATAGGAACTGTTAAGGTGGGAATTATAGTTGCCCTGAAGTTTCCCAAAAATACGAACATAACGATAAATACAAGTATAACTGCCTCATATAGGGCCTTTATAACTTCATGGATGGCTGCCTTGGTAAAGAGAGTGGTGTCATAAGGATATACCACCTTAACTCCCGGTGGAAAATGTTTGCTCATTTCTTTTAATTTCTTTTTTACACGCTCGGCCACTTTCAGAGCATTTGCTCCGGCCATCTTTCTGATTGCCAGGCCAGCGGCAGGCTTCCCATTGTACGCATCTTCAATATCATAAAACTCTGTTCCAATCTCAACTCGCCCAACATCCTTGATAAGCACCCTGGAACCATCTTCATTTATTTTTATAGGAATCCTGGAAAATTCCTCTGGAGTCTTTAAATAGTGCTGCACAATAATCGCTGCATTAAACTTTTGCCCTTTAACTACCGGAGCTCCACCAAATTGCCCTGCTGAAACCTCTACATTGTATCTTTTGAGTGCAGCAATTACATCTTCTACAGTCAGGTTGTATTTTATTAATTTGTCCGGGTCTAACCAGATTCTCATGGAATATTCTGTTCCCCAGGTCATCACCTCACCAACACCCGGAATCCTTGCCAGAACTTTCTCAATATTTGACTTTGCATAATCTCTTAAATCAATACCACTATATCTACCATCGGTTGATATAAGAGAAACAACAAGCAAATAGTTCTTGGTAGTCTTGCTCACCTTTACTCCATGCCTTCG
Source organism: Thermodesulfatator sp. (assembly GCA_027064165.1). GTDB lineage: Bacteria > Desulfobacterota > Thermodesulfobacteria > Thermodesulfobacteriales > Thermodesulfobacteriaceae > Thermodesulfobacterium. Next base: position 34,543 of record JAMOQE010000023.1, read on the forward strand.
GACAGGTTCAGGCAATTTGGCAAGGGCAAGCTGAACTTTATTTTGTACCTTGGACCAGGCAATATCAGGATCAGTCCCCGGGGCAAATGTAAGATCAATCCTGCATTCCCCCGAAGAGCTTGATCTGGCACTCATATACCAGAGGCCGTCCAGTCCGGTTAATTTTTGCTCCAAAACCTGAGTCACGGTATTCTCAACTGTTTCAGCAGAGGCTCCAGGATACATTGCCTCCACTGAAATTACAGGAGGCGCAAGTTCCGGATGTTCGGAAACCGGCAAAAATTTAAGCCCGAGTAGTCCAAAGCTTACAATTGCTATAGCTATCACCCAGGCAAAAACCGGCCTCTCCAAAAAATAACGGGATATCATCTACTTCCTCCTTGAGGATGCTCTAAAACCGGTTTTACTGGAACGCCAGGTCTTATATATTGAAAACCTTTTACTATGACTCTATCGTTTTCCTTAAGGCCTGATGTAACCAGCCACTTATTACCAATACTCCTTTCAATGGTAATCGGCCTTATAACTGCCCTATTTTGCTCATCCACCACAAATACATAGGGATCTCCTTTTCTATCAAATTTTACTGCCTCTTCAGGAATCAAAATTGCGTTTTTCATCATACCCTCAATAATTTTTACCCTTACAAACATATGAGGAAGAAGCACCTTATTTTTATTCGGGAATTTGATTCTCAGAACAACCGAGTCTGTAGTCTTATCTACAGTGACTTCATTAAATTGCAAAATCCCCTTTTCAGGATAAATAGAACCATCTTCCAGAATAAGCTGGACATTTTTATCCATATCTGGAGTATATTCCAACAATTTTGAAGCCCTCTTTTTTCTTAATTCATACAATTCCTCTGTAGAAATTGTGGCATCCACATAAACTGGGTCAAAATTTTGAATTATTGCCAGAGGATTGGGTTGATATGCATAAACCACCTGTCCTTCAGTAATATATGAACGCCCTATTATCCCATTTATAGGCGCTTTAATATAACAATAATCCAGATTTATCTTTGCAGACTTTATCTGTGCTTTATAGAGTTTTATTTGTGCTTTCAATTGATCCAGAGCAGCCTTGGTATCATCATACACCTGCCTGCTGATAGAATGAGTCCTTACCAGCCTTGCATACCTTCTGACCTTCCTTGAAAGTGCAGGAAGCTGGGCTTCTGCTGCCTTTAATGCTGCTTCAGCCCTTTCAAGCGCTGCCTCATACGGTTTTGGATCAATAATATACAAAAGCTCTCCTTCCTTTACATAAGACCCCTCTTTAAAAACCCTTTTTAATATCACTCCACTTACCTGTGGAATGATTCTGGCTGTTTTATAGGCTGCAACCCTTCCCGGTAATTCTTTCGTCAAAACAACCTTTTGTGGCTTCACTACTATATAGGAGACTACCGGAAGCCTTGCCTGCCTCATTTGCATTTCAGCCGAACCTTTGTTTTTCTTACACCCTGCTAAAAAGCACATAAACATAAATAGAAATAAAAAAGCATATATTCTTTTCATAAAACACCCTCCCTAAACTTTTACCTATTTTATTGAATTCAAAACCATGCCTACATAAGACGAAAGGACATGTTCAAGCTCCATCGTGGAAATATTCTTTCTTAACAAAATTTCATTTGTCAAAAATAGGTCAAATATCATTCCCCTGAATCCCATAGCCACAATTTTCAAGTCTGCTGTTCTGTTATTATCTCTGTGCTTAGAAAAAATTTTCACCAATAAATCGTCTATTTCATTTATTAACTTTTGATAAACATTTATAACCTTTTCTGAATATTGATTTACTTCTGAAAGAGTTATCATTATAAATCTCTTTTTTGCCACCAGGGTGGAATAGATTTTTTTTGCTAAGGAATACAACAAATCCTTTAACTCACGATGATCCAGTTCGTTAAGCATAGCAACCAGGTCAGGAATAATAGATTTAGCCTTTAAGACTTCTTCAAATAAAGCTTCCTTTGTCCCAAATATTCTAAATAAAGTTACCTCTGAAACTGAAGCAGCCCGGGCAATTTCCCTGGTAGTGGTGCCATGATATCCTCTTTCTGAAAACAGTTTATAAGCAGCTTCTATTATCCTGTCTCTGGCACTTAACTTTTCCATAATGTTTTCACGCAAGCAAGCACTTACTTAAGTAATAACACGATAATAACGCGATTCTAAAAAATGTCAAGTATAAAAGAAAAGCTATCTGGGGTAAAAAAGGAGGGGAAAACCCCTCCGTCAGCTAAAAAATTAAAGAATGGGAAGGTATTTTTTTAACTCGTACTCGGTAACCTGAATTCTATACTCGTCCCACTCAGCTTTTTTAAGTGCAAGAAGCTCGTTATAAACATGCTCTCCAAGCACTTCTCTTAAAAGCTCGCTCTTTTTAGCATACTCTATTGCCTCTGCAAGGCTTCCGGGAAGACTATCAATCCCGAGTTCCTGCCTTTCTCTTTCCGTAAGGGCATAAATGTTTTTTTCAATAGGTGCGGGAAGTTCATAACCCTCTTTAATTCCCTTAAGCCCTGCACCAAGCATGCAGGCAAAGGCAAGATAAGGATTGCATGCTGGATCCGGGCTTCTGAGCTCTACACGAGTGGCTTTTTCTTTTCCGGGCTTGTAAAGCGGCACCCTGATAAGGGCAGAACGATTCTTCCTTGCCCAGGCAATATAAACCGGTGCCTCGTACCCTGGAACAAGCCTCTTGTAAGAATTTACCCACTGATTGAGCACAAGGGTAATTTCCTTTACATGCTTGAGAAGCCCTGCAATGTACTTCTTGGCAATGTCAGAAAGATAATACTCTTCATTAGGATCAAAAAAAGTATTCTCTTCACCCTTAAAGAGGGATTGATGCACATGCATTCCGCTCCCATTTTCTCCAAAAATGGGTTTGGGCATAAAAGTGGCATAGCATCCATATTTTCTGGCAACCTCTTTTACCACCACCCGGTAAGTCATTACCATGTCTGCCATCTCAAGGGCATCTGCATACCTTAAGTCAATCTCATGCTGAGAAGGAGCAACCTCATGGTGAGAATATTCCACCCTAATCCCCATCTGCTCAAGACAAAAAATGGTCTCTCTTCTTAAGTCTTCTGCAGCATCTAAGGGGTAATCAAAATAGCCACCAATATCAAGAATCTCTGTGCTTTTTTCATTCTTAAAATAGAAAAACTCACATTCAGGGCCTACATAAAAGTTGGTAAAGCCCATTTCTTTCATCTTTTCAAGATTTCTTTTTAGCACATACCTTGGATCTCCCTCGTAAGGCTTACCATCAGGCAGATAAATATCGCAGAAGACTCTTGCAACTGCCTTTTCTCTTGGTCTCCAGGGAAGAAGGGCAAAAGTTGTGGGATCAGGGATAGCAAGCATATCACTCTCTTCAATACCTGTGAAACCCTTGATTGAAGAGCCATCAAAACCCATTCCCTCTTCAAATGCTACATCAAGCTCTTCAACAGGAACAGCAAAACTTTTGAGCTGACCCAATACATCGGTAAACCAGAATCTTACAAACTTCACATCATACTTTTTAACAAGCTCCATCATATCCTTCTTATCCCTCGGCTTCTCCACCATAAACTACCTCCTCCAATAAATTTTTTGCAAAATTGTAGCAATGTTTATGCCAATTTTTCCTTTTAATTCTTCAGGTTTTCCGAAAAAGGAATTTTACAAAATTGTACACTTTGTACACAGGTGCACAATTTTGTAAAGGTGTTATAATAAGCTAATGATGCAGGTTATGGATAGGAAGCAGGCAGAGCTTGAAGCACTTTTAAAGGTAAGTGCTGTTCTGAGTTCCTCTTTTGAGCTTTTTGAAAATCTTCAGCAGGCTATGAAAATCCTTTCAGACTTTCTTGATATGCGAAGAGGGACAATTACCCTTTTTGACAGAGCTACTGGAGAGCTGAAAATAGTTGTAGCTCATGGACTTACTCCAGAGCAAATAGCAAGGGGAAGATACAAAATAGGTGAGGGCATAGTAGGTAAGGTGGTTAAGACAGGTGAACCAATAGTTGTGCCAGATATAGGAAAAGAGCCCCTTTTTCTTAACCGCACAGGTGCACGAATTGAAAAGGAAAACATCTCCTTTCTCTGCGTGCCCATAAAAATCAAAGACGAAATCCTTGGTGTGCTTTCAGTGGACAGAATCTTTGATGAAAGTATTTCTTTTGAAGAGGATTTAAGGGTGTTAAGGATAGTTGCCACGCTTATAGGGCAGGCTATAAAACTTTATCAGGCTTTCTGGGAGGAAAAGACCCGCAGAGAAGAGCTTGAGATTGAGCTTCAGAAAAGATACAGGTTTCACAACATAGTGTATGCTTCGGAGAAAATGCGGGAGGTAATAAAAACATGTTTAAAGATTGCCGGGACCAAAGCTCCTGTTCTCATAAGAGGGGAGTCTGGCACAGGAAAGGAGCTTGTGGCAAAGGCAATTCATTATAATAGCCCAAGGGCAAAGGCGCCTTTTGTGGCTATAAATTGCGCAGCCATACCAGAAAATCTGCTTGAGGCAGAACTTTTTGGGTATGAAAAAGGCGCATTTTCAGGGGCTTACACCTCAAAAAAAGGGAAATTTGAACTCGCAAACGGTGGAACGCTTTTCCTTGACGAAATAGGAGACATGCCACTTTCCCTCCAGGCAAAGCTACTCAGAGTGCTCCAGGAACAGAGCTTTGAAAGACTTGGGGGCACAGAAACCCTAAAAGTGGATGTAAGAATTATTGCTGCCACCCACAGGGACCTTGAGGCTATGATAAAAGAAGGGCTTTTCAGGGAAGATTTATATTACAGACTGAATGTGGTGCCCATTTTTCTTCCGCCTTTGAGGAAAAGGCCTGAGGATATACCGGTTCTTATTGAACACTTCCTTGAGAAATTTAACAGGGAGTATGGAAAGTCTATAAAGTTTTCTCCAAGGGCTGTGAAGGTGCTTCTTGGTTATAGCTGGCCTGGAAATGTAAGGGAGCTTGAAAATCTGGTTGAAAGGATTGTGCTGCTTTCTGAAAGAGAGGAAGTCTCTGAGGAGGAAGTGTCTTTGTATCTAAAAGAACAAAAGGATCCAGAGAAAAAAGGACTTGTCAAGGAGATTTCAGAGCTTGAAAAAGAGAGAATTATTGAGGCTTTAAAGGCCTGTAATTTTAATCAGACAAAAGCTGCAAGGCTTCTCGGGCTTACAAGAAGACAGCTTGGCTACAGAATTAAAAAATACGGCATTAAAAAAGATGAATACAGTCCCCTGAGAGCACCTCTCTCATATTCCCCTCCTCATCTATAATTAAAAGCCCTCCTTTTTGGGAAAGGCCCTTAGCTATCCCTATAATTTCACCCTGAGGGATTAAAACCCTTACCTTTTTCCCAATTGTGGAACACCTACTCTCCCAGAGAGTAATAAGTTCTTTTCTGCTTTTGGAGAGTAGCTCCTTTACCATTTTAAGAAGCTCTGTAAGCAGGGAAAGCCTATCTACTTCTTTCCCCAAAATTTCCCTTAAAGATATTGCTCTCTTTTCTTCAGGTGGGGGGAGATTGTTAACATTTATGCCTATTCCCAGCACTGCGTAATTTAGCCTGTTTTCTTTTATACTTGTCTCAAGGAGAATGCCTGCAAGTTTTTTATTCTGAAAAAGAAGATCATTTGGCCATTTAATAAAGGGCTTTATGCCTGAAGATTTCTCTATAGCAAAACAAGCAGCAAGAGAAGCTAAATATGGAAGAAGAGAAACCTGTTCTGAGTAGACATCCCGCACAAGGGAAATGCTTAACCAGAGACCTCCTTTGGGAGAGAGCCACCTTCTTCCAAGCCTTCCCCTTCCTGCCTTCTGGGTTTCAGCTACTACGGCTACCTCTCTCCCTTTTAAAGCAAACTCTCTTGCAATTTCCATTGTGGAAGAAACTTCCTCAAACCAGTAGATTTCAAAAAAGTTCTTCACTTTTTTCACCCTTATGGTACTATTTGGTAGCCATGTCAGTATTACTACAACTCTTTTTAGCTTACACTCTTATCCTTTTGCTGGCAACTTTTTCTTATAAAGAAAAACTTGCCCAGGAAAGGGAAATTTTTATTACAAGCATAAGATGCGCCATTCAGCTTTTAATTCTTGGTTATACTTTAAGATACATTTTTTCTCTTAGAGCCTGGTACTGGCTTATTTTAATCCTTGGAGTAATGACCTGTGCTGCAGCTTTTATTGGAGCTGAAAGATTAAAATTAAAGGCATCCAGAATTTTTTTAGTGAAAGTATGTTTTCTGAGTCTGTTCCTATCTACATCTATTGTATTCTTCCCTCTTCTTGCTCTGGGTGTAATAAAGGCAACCTTTAGAGAGGTGCTTACTTTGTGGGGTCTTGTTTTGGGACAGGCGGTAAATAGTTTAAACCTTGCACAGGAGAGGCTTGCTTCTGAGGCAATCAATAGAAAAGATGAAATTGAAGCCAAGGTAGCCCTTGGAGCAACCCTTAAAGAAGCCCTTAAAGACTGCATAAAAAATGCAATCTCTGCCTCCCTTATCCCTAAGTACAATAGTCTGAAAGCCGTAGGAATTGTATTTATACCTGGGATAACTGCAGGAATGATTATTGCAGGAGCTGATCCCTTAAAGGCTATTGTGTATCAAATTTTGGTCATGTATCTTATCTTAGGAGTAAGCTTGTTTTGTGCATATTTTATTTTGCATCTTACCTATCCTCTTGTGTTTTCTTCCTTACAAAGCAGGACGAATTTATTTAAGAAAAAACGGAGGAGGCGGGATTCGAACCCGCGAAGGGAGGAGTAATCCTCCCTTAGCCGATTTCGAGTCGGCCCCCTTCGTCCACTCGGGCACTCCTCCTAAATCATTATACTCAGCTCATAAGACCATACATAAGCTATGCCCTTCTCCTTTAAAAAGGCCTCCATCTTGGGATGGAAGTCATAAGCTACCAAAACAGGAAAATATGTTAAGCCTTCTTTTTCTGCTATCTTTTTAGCATACTTTTCAAATCGCTGTATTTCTCTTTTTGAAAACCTGGTCTTACACTCGCCCAAAATAAGCACCCGCTCCCCATTCTTTTTGCCATAGCCAAAAAGATTTATCTGAATTTCTTTTTTGCCCACAGATACATACCTTCTTATAAGTCTTCCTTCAACTTCTATTCCAAATCTTTCCTTTAAAATCCTCGGCAGGGAAACATACGCCCTGTCCTCAAGCACATAACCCACCGTATTTGAAAGCCCTTCAAGTCTCTCTTCAACAAGCCTCATTCTTTTATTAAGACAGGCTACCTCTTCTTCAGTCTTCTTCTGGGCCTCCGCAAGCTCATTAACCCTCTCTTCAGTCTTCCTCTGGGCCTCCGCAAGCTCATTAACCCTCTCTTCAGTCTTCTTCTGAGCCTCCGCAAGCTCATTAACCCTCTCTTCAGTCTTCCTCTGGGCCTCCGCAAGAGATCTCACTATCTCCTTTAACTCTTTCACCTCTTCTTCAGTCTTCTTCTGAGCCTCCGCAAGCTCATTAACCCTCTCTTCAGTCTTCCTCTGGGCCTCCGCAAGCTCATTAACAGTTTTAGCAAGTCTTTTTAAAATCTCTTTTATCTCTTTAAATTCATCCTTTGTTACACTCTCCTCCCTTTGTCTTTCAATCTCTTCTATAAGACTGAGCAATACTTCACGCAAAGAAGGTTCTATATTCTGAAGTTTTCTTATAAATCTCGCACTAAGCCTCATAGTTTTGTATTATAATACTTTTTATTTCTTAAACAAGCTATTGTTTCAGACAAAAAAGATTAGTGTCTTTTCTGAAGAAAAAATTTCTTTAGAAGTCCTGCTGCTTCCTTCTGAAAAAGACCAGACCTTACCTTTATCCTGTGATTAAATGTTTTATAATTAAGAAGATTAAGCACACTCCCGCAGGCACCTGTTTTGGGATCAGAAGCGGCAAAGATTACTTCCTCAACCCTTGCAAGCACCATTGCATAGGCACACATAGCACAGGGCTCAAGAGTAACATAAATCCTGCATCCAATAAGTCTGTAATTTCCAAGAGCTTTTGCTGCCTCTCTCAAAGCCAGGATTTCCGCATGGGCTGTGGGATCAAGGAGCTGAATCATCCTGTTTCTACCCCTACCTATCACCTCTCCCTCAGGAGAAACCACCACTGCTCCCACAGGCACTTCATCTTCTTCATAGGCCTTTTTTGCTTCCTCAAGAGCAAGCCTCATAAATTCGCAATCTTTTTCACTAAAACCATGCATATGCCACACTCAACAGAAAAAATAAAAAAGGAGGGACAAGGGCGAGGTTTTCCAGATAAATAATCTGCCCAAGGGGGCGTTTTCTCAAAAATTGAAAAAGAAGATAGGAAACCAGCCATAACCCAAGCATCCCTGCAAACAAAAATGGTTTCTTATAAAAGAATAAAGCCATTCCTATGCCCAGGAAAACAAAAATTTTAAGAAGTTTCATAAACCCTCTTTCTTCAAAATTAAAAATAGAAATAAAAAAATCCTGAGGTAAAAAACCATCTGTCTGAAAATATACTATTTCAAAATAGAGCTTAACAAACAAAAGCAAAACAAAGGCCTCCAGAAAAATAAAAGTAAAATTAGCATTCCAGAAAGGATAAAGATAAAGGATAAGGCCTATAAAAAAAAGAGGCTCCACCAAAAAGCTCAAAGGTTTTCCTTTTAAAAACTCTGCTAAAAAGAAAATAGCTATGGCAAGACTTATAATTCTGGGATTAAAAAGAATACCCGCAACAAGAGAAAATAATGCAGAAATTATTATCAAAAATATAACGAGCTTTTTGTGTTTTTGTATAACTCTGCCTTTTATGGGATAATAATATGCAAATTTTTTAATAGTGCGGAGGTTTTGAAAATTATAAAGAAATAAAAGAAAAAAGAAGGCAAAAGGAAGTATCCAAAAGACTTTTTGCATTTTAATAGAAAGAAAATTCAAAAAGCCAGCGAGTATAAAAGAAAAAACAAGAGATTGAAGAAAGCCAAGAAAAGAAAAAGCCTTTAAAGCTCTATAAAAAGGCAGAGTACTTTTAAGCCTGTCCACCACTTCGTTTATGAGCCAGTTAGGAGTTGAAGCACCGGCAGTAACTCCCACACTGGATATCCCTTTTAGCTCATTCAAATCTATATCTTCGGGAGTCTCAGCAAAAATGGTTTTTAGTCCTTCTTCCCGTGCTATTTTGGCAAGCCTTTGAGTATTTGCACTAAATCTCCCTCCTATCACTACAATGGCCTCACATTCTTTAGAAAGCCGCCTTACCTCTGCCTGCCTTATGTGAGTGGCATTGCAGATGGTATTTATTACCTTAACTTCGGGAAATCTTGCTTTTGCTTCATCTGCAATTTTTTTAAAAACCTGTGGATCCTGAGTGGTCTGGGAAAGAACCACCCAGCTTTTATGAGGGGGCAGGTGCTTTACTTCTGCCGGACTTCCCACCACATAGCCTTTCCCTTTACAATACCCCAGAATTCCTTTTACTTCTGCGTGATTTTTATCTCCCACAATAAGCACTGCTTTCCCTTCTTTTGCGGCCTTTCTGGCAAGTGCCTGTACCTTAAGCACCCTGGGACAGGTGCCATCTATAACCCGATGCCTCCTGGCAAGCTTTTCTTTCTCTTCTGGAGGTACTCCATGTGCCCTTATCACACAGCTTCCTGAAGGCACCTCTTCTTCTGGATCCTTCAAAATCTTTACTCCCAGCTTCTCAAGAAGCCTCAAAGTCTGGGGATTGTGAATAAGTGGCCCATAGGTATAAATAGGCTTAACTCCCTTCCCTATGGCAGAAAGCACAAGGTTTACAGCCCTTCTTACCCCCATGCAAAAACCAGCCTTTTTGGCAATCCTTACTTTCATAGTTTGCTCTCAACCTCCTTAATTAGCCTTTCAATATCTCCCTCTTCAGCCATACTATAATAGCCTTCCTCTCCAATAATTAAATGATCAAGCACCTTAAAACCGAGAAGCTTCCCTGCAAGAATAAGCCTTTTTGTGAGTTTTAAATCTGCAACAGAGGGATTTGGTTTCCCGGAAGGATGATTGTGGGCAAAAATCAGTGCATAGGCTTTGTATTTTACAGCCCTTGCAAAGATTTCTCTTGGATAAACTGCACTTTCATTTATTGTCCCTGCAAATAACTCTTCAACTTCTATCACCCTATTATGAGTGTCTAAAAAGATAACCACAAACACTTCTCTTGCACTATTTTTAAAACGATAAAGAAGATAGTTATAAACTTCTTCAGGAGACCTGAGAATGTCTTTTTCTTTAACACGGGTTCTAAGATATCTACGAGCTACCTCCTGAACCACTTTTAGTGGCAAAATACCTGCTTCTCCCAGTCCTTTAACCTTAAGCAGCTCCTCCACCGGGGCATCAATCACGAAATCTATTCTACCTCCAAAGGTCTTAAGTAGCTCTCTGGCAATGCCCCTTGTGTCTCTTCTGGGGATGCCAAAAAATAAAAGAAGCTCCAGCAGATCCTCTTCTGAGAAACTCTGAGGGCCTTCTTTCCAGAATCTTTCTCTTACCCTTGCCCTGTGCCCTTTGGCCTTGTTTTCAAATTTTTGGAGTCTTTTTAAAGCCTTCTCAAAGGAGGACATAAATTACATACTAAAAATGGCTTTCGTTCTACTTTTAAGCTTAAGTTCATGTCTGTCAAGACGATACACAAACCCTCTTCCCTTCAGAATAGCCCCTTTCTGTTTCAAAATCACTTTTCTGTATCCTATTACCAGGTTCTTTTTCGGAAAAAAAATAAGTTCTGAGGTAAAAAGCTCTCCTTTTTTCCTGGTAAAAAGTTTAACTCTACCTTTTATTACAAACTTATCTTCCTTTTTATAATAAAATGCCCTATCCCCTTTTATCTTTAAGCCTTTATAAGGATTGGTAATTAAAACGCTTTCTCCATAGAAAAACTCTGGATTTTCCTGAGAAAAATACTTAGCTCTAAAAGTCCATTCAAGCCTTTCTTTTTTATAAAGTGAATATTCTATATTCGTGGCTTCTATCTGAGCTGCAAAAAGAAAAGCTGGCAAAAAAAAGGCAACTAACAATAAAAAGAAAACATTTTTCTCCATAATCCTTTTGCCTTGAGAATATGTTCGGCAACTTCCCTTACTGCTCCTTTCCCCCCAGGAGTTCTGGTTATGTAATGGGCATACTCCTTTACTGGAGGCCAGGCATTGGCGACAGCAACAGCCAAACCCACTCTTTTTAACACAGGAATATCCACCCAATCATCTCCTATATAAGCCACTTCTTCTGGGCTGAGCCTTGTTTCTTCAAGCAATTTTTCAAATGCCTTAAGTTTTTCAAGCTCTCCCTGGATTACTCTTTTTATACCAAGCTCCTTTGCCCTTAGCTCTACAGGTTTGCTCTTTCTGCTTGAAAGAATAGCAACCTCCACTCCTGCTTTTTGAAGAAGCTTTATTCCCATACCATCAAGCACAGAAAAAATCTTAAGCTCATCCCCGGTTGAAGTAATGATAATCTCCCCACCTGTTAACACTCCATCTACATCAAGAAGTAAAAGTTTAACTTTTTTTGCCCTTTCAATAATAGATTCAGGCAGGTTTTCCATTAGAAAGAGCCTCTCTAAGTTTTTTGATTTGAGAGAGAAGTGGCTTTACTTCTTTTAAAGGCAGGGAATTTGGCCCATCACAGAGCGCCTTTTCAGGTTCTGGATGCACCTCCATAAAAAGCCCGTCAACTCCCACAGCCACAGAAGCCCTTGCCAAATAAGGCACAAATTCTCTTTCTCCAGCAGACTTTCCACCACCTCCACCAGGAAGCTGCACACTGTGCGTTGCATCAAAAATTACTCTATCTGCAAAGGCCTTCATAATAGGAATGGATCTAAAATCCACCACCAGATTTCTATATCCGAAAGTAGTGCCCCTTTCTGTGAGCCATACTTCTGCCTCCCCATCTGCCTTAACCTTTTCCACGGCATACTTCATATCCCAGGGAGCCATAAACTGGCCTTTTTTTATATTAACCACTTTCGCAAAACGCCCTGCAGCTACCAGCAAATCTGTTTGCCTGCAAAGAAAGGCAGGGATCTGCACCACATCCACCACTTCAGAAACTGGCTTTACCTGCCAGGTCTCATGCACATCAGTAATCACTTTCACCCCTGCTTTATTTTTGACTTCTTGCAGCATGGAAAGACCCTTTTCCAGGCCCGGGCCCCTATAAGAAGAAATAGATGTACGATTTGCCTTGTCAAAAGAAGCCTTAAAAATGTAAGAAAAACCCAGCTCTGCTGTGATTTTTTTTAGTTCCTCTGCAATAAAAAGGGCTGTTTCCAGATCCTCAAGCACACAGGGACCTGAAATTATCAAAAATTCTCTCACTTTACTTGCTCCTTATTTCTGGTTTAATCTTATTTTAATAAGTAAAAAAAGGTGTTGCAAGGGTGCAGCTGGATTATCTTAAATTTGAAAAAGGATTTATTAAAAAACGCTGGCAGGATAGGCTAAGTATTGCCCTTGTCTTTCCCAATTCCTATCAGGTGGGAATGGCTAATCTCGGCTTTTTAAGCATCTATCAAAGGCTTAATGCCTTTGAAGAAATAGTTTGTGAAAGGGTATTCTTGCCTGAAAAACCTTCTCTTCCAGTCTCCATAGAAAGTAAAAGGCCTCTTAAGGAGTTTGACATAATTATTTTTTCTATTTCTTTTGAGGTGGATTATCTGAATGTAGTTACTTTGCTTAAATGGTCACAAATACCTCTTTTGCCGGAAGAAAGAAGAGAATTAGTATTGGCAGGAGGGGTGGCAACCTGGCTAAATCCCTTACCCATTCTGAAATTTTTTGATGGCATCCTGCTGGGAGAATGGGAAGCAATGGAAGAAGTACTTATTTCTGAATTTTTAAAATTTTCGGAAAAAAAGAATTTATTAAAAGAACTTAAAGAGCAGCCTTTCTTTTTGTGTTCTGAAAAGCGGAACACTTCTGTAAAAGTGCTCAAACAAAAAGAGCTCAAAACCCCTGCTTTTTCCAGGGTTATAAGTGAAAAAAGTAGCTTTGTCAATACATACTTAATTGAGGTTTCAAGGGGGTGCGGAAGAGGGTGTAGATTCTGTGCAGCAGGTTTTGTATATCGTCCTCCAAGAAGTTACTCTTACGAAGCTCTTAAACAGTGTATAGAGCAAATTCCTCCCTTTGCAAAACTTGGAGTGATAGGCCTTGAATTTATGGAAAAAGAGACAATTTTAAACTTGGGAAAAGAGCTCTTAAAGAAGAAAGTAACCCTGACCTTCTCTTCTCTCAGGCTTGATGCATTGAGCAGGGAATTTCTTGAGCTTTTTAAAACCACCCGCAGCATTGCCATTGCTCCAGAAACAGGTTCTCTAAAATTGAAAAAAGTCATAAACAAGTGTCTTACCGAAGAAATGATAATGGAGGCTTTAAAGCTATTTGAAGAAGAAGGGATAAAAAAAGTTAAACTTTATTTTATGCTGGGGCTACCTTTTGAAGAAAAGGAAGACATAGAAGAAACTGCAAGGTTTATTCAAAAATTGCAGAACCTGAAACTTAAGTTAAAACTGGTTTGCAGTGTATCTTTTTTTTCTCCTAAGCCCCATACCCCTTTCCAATGGATGCCCCTTTATGGCTTAAAAGAACTAAAAAAAAGGGGGCAGTTCCTTAAAAAACTCCTCAAAAATCCTCCCTGGATTAAAATGGATTCTCCCAGAGAAGCTTATCTTCAGGCTTTACTTGCAAGGTCAACAGAAAATGCTGCAGATGTTCTGGCCAGCTATACTTCTGACAAAATGTCTTTAACCAATCTTTTAAAAGATTTAGAAAAAACTTCTATACTGAATCCTGAAGAAAAAGAGGATTTCATTTTTCCCTGGGATTTTATAAAAACCGGCGTAAAGAAAACTTATCTTTTTGAGGAGTGGGAAAAGGCAAAGAGCGGCCAGTTAACACCTTTTTGTATTCCTGGAAAATGCAAAAGATGTGGGGCATGTTGAGGTTATAAAATAGGAGCAGAACTTATAAGCTTGGAAATTAACAGCAAATAATCTCTTAAATGTCTTATAATAAGAAATCTGTGTCTTACTCTTTCTATAGCATGATTCCCCATGGACTCTCTAAGTTCTGCATTGGCCAGAAGTTGTCTAATTCTCCAGGCTGCTCCTTCCACAGTATTTACAAGGTATCCAGTAACCCCATGAACAACCTGTCTTTTTATTCCACCTACATTTGAACCAACAACAGGTTTTCCCTTCCACATAGCCTCTGAAACAACAAGGCCGAAGCCCTCTCTCAATGACTTCTGTACAACCACAGTAGCAGCCCTTTGAAAGGCATTTACTTCTCTGTGACTGTCAGGAGGAAGATTTAAAAGAAATATATCTTTATCTCCCTCTGCCTGTTCTTTAAGCTCCCTAAACACTTCTTCGCCTTCAGGGTCATCAGGGGCAAATCCTCCTAAAAGCACAAGCTGAGACGCATATTTCTTTTTTACCATTCTATAAGCCCGCATCACTCCAAAAGGGTCTTTAAGCCTGTCAAATCTTGATACCTGCAAAATAATAGGCTTTTCTGGATCAACTCCAAAAACACTTACAATTTTTTTTATCTCTTCAGGAGAAAGGTCTACATTTTTGGGATGCAAAGGATCTATAGAAGGCCTGATGGTAAAAGTCGGAATTTTGATTTTTTCATAAACAAATTCCGGCATATGAAAGATGCAAGCATCGTAAGCATTGATAAATGTTTCTATAAACTTCCAGGCAGCAGGGTCAGGAGTGGAAGTGTCTACATGACACCTCCAGATCCACTTTTGGCCCTTGACTTTCTTAGCAATAAGCCCCATGGGCTGCGGATCGTGAATAATTACCACATCGTAATTTTCTGTATCAATCCGCTCAAAGTTTTCATAAGTAATTTTTAAATAGTAAACCACCTCTTCGCTATCTATTTCAAACCTCCCCGGCATGTGAAGAAGATTGTGAAGTTTTTTAGTAAAAGTAAAAAATTTCTTGTCTCCTTTAATTACCTTCCAGTCAGTTTTTACTCCCACTTCATTCATTAACAATACCAAACGATGAAGAATTTCTGCAACTCCACCACCTTCTCTGGTAGAGTTTACATGAAGTACCTTTATTCCTTTTAGCCTTTTAGCAAGAATCTCTATCTCTCTTATTACTGCTTCTTCTACAAAAGGTTTATAATCTCCTATCATCCTTCCAGGATCCTGATAATCTTATCTTTTATTTCATAAAGGGTGTAATTATATATATCAAGTTGAGAAATAAGATTGGCCTTGGTAGTTTCTCCAATTGAAAGAAGCCAGGCAGAATAGTCATTCACTGGTGCCTTTTTTTGAATTTTAGAACTGACAAGATGATAAAACAGAGAATTAATACTACTTTCTTTAATACCTTTTATAAACTCTTCCATATTTCTTGCTACGAAACCACAGTCAATAATTTCTCTTTCCGCCTTAACAAAGTAAAATGGGATTAACCTCTGTCCTGATTCTCCAGGATAATTTTCTTCCAAAATAAGTACAATTCTTTTCCTAATCTCTTCCAGATCAGATAGTTCAATAGGATCAATAGAAGATATTTTCTCTGCTAAAATTAAAAAATTATTTTTATACAACCAATAAGAAAAACTATTGGGATAATAAACAGGCATATTATGGTAATTAAACATATTTATGCAAACATGATAAAATATTGATTCTATTTCTATAGTTCTCAAAGTTTCAATAAAATCTTTCAAGGTGTGCACCTTAATCCCTGTATAAACCGGTATCCAGAGTTCTGTTTTAAATTTAAAAACTTTAGCCATAATCCTAAAAAAAACTCCTTAGTAAGTTTCTTATTTCCTTATAAGAAGGAGCACTATACTTGGCAAATGACTTCCCTACGCCAACCTTAATGGTATGGGCTGTATCTGGAAGGGCTTTAAAAAGGTCTTCATCTGTTACATCATCTCCGGCTCCCAGAATGAATTCAAATTCTTTTTGATGTAAAAAAAGTCTGGCAGTACTTCCTTTATCCACTCCCGCAGGTCTTACCTCCACAATTTTATTACCCAGAAGTATATTTGCCTCTACATTTGCTGTAAAAAGCAAAAGCTCGTCTATAAGCTCTGCGACTCTTACACTGGCAAGTTCAGGATCTGCATTTCTGTAATGAAAAACCAAGGAAAATTCTTTTTCTTCTATAAAAGACTGAGGAAGTCTATCCACATACATTTCCATAATATTTCTTACGCCCTGTTTTATGTCTTCTGGAATAGGAACAGCTGCCTCCCAATCCTGGCCAGGCCTTTTAATTAAGGCACCATGTTCTGCTACCAGAGAAATACCCAAATCTCCAAACCATGTATCCAGAAAGTCTTTTCGCCTTCCTGAAATAAGAACTATCTCTGTGTTTCTTAAAGTGGTAAGATGTTTTAACAGTTGTAAAAGCTCCTCATCAGGAATTGCCAGAGAAGGTTTAGACGCTATTGGAACAAGGGTGCCATCATAATCAAAAAAGAATATTCTTGTTTTTGCCTTAAAAAAATCCTCTTTAATCCTCTTAATAAGCCTTGAATTAATAATTTTTGTCTTTAGTTTGTCTTTCTCTTTTTGCAGCTTTTCAAGGGTCGTAAAGAAGTCTTTTCCCCACTTTATAATATCATAACGAATAAGTCTTTCCTGCATGGTGACTATTCTTTGGGCTTGTTCTTCTAAAGACATTTTCAAGGCACTTTCCATAGCCTCTCTTAAGTTTTCAATAGAATTAGGATTTACTATTATAGCCTCGCCCAACTCCTTAGCACTACCGGCAAATTCAGAAAGAATCAAAACTCCTTTTTTATCCCTCCGGCTTGCCACAAATTCCTTAGCAATTAAATTCATTCCATCTTTAAGAGGTGTCACAAGAATTACATCACTTGCCACATAATGAGCTACAAGTTCATTAAAATCAAGGGATCTATAATAATAATGCACCGGCGTCCAGTTAATAGTAGCAAATTTCCCGTTTATCTCACTTATCTTTTCCTCAAGCTGCTTTTTCATCCGCTGATATTGTTCTACCCCTTCTCTTGAAGGCACCACCACCATAATCAAAACAACTTTTTCTCTAAACTCTTCGTTTTTCTTTAACAACTCTTCAAAAGCAAGTAACCTGTTATATATTCCTTTGGTATAATCCAGCCTATCAACGGAAAAAATGACTTTTTTGTCTTTTAACTGTTTTTTTATTTTATTTATCAAAGACTGTATTTTTTTCTGCTGAGAAGCCTTATAAAAAAGCTCAAAATCTATTCCCATAGGGAAAGTATCTGCTTTAATATACCTATTTTGAAAAAACAGAGTTCCCATTTTGTGCTCAAGGCCAAAAATTCGTGAAAGACTTCTAAGGAAATTGTTAGTATATTCATAAGCGTGGAATCCTATCAAATCGCAACCCAGAAGACCTTCAAGCAATTCTTTTCTCCAGGGCAGCTGCATAAAAAGCTCTGGAGGAGGGAAAGGTATGTGGAGAAAAAAACCTATCATAATATCAGGAAATCTTTCCCTTAAAAGGGCAGGGAGCAACATAAAATGATAGTCATGTACCCAAACAACGCTATCTTCTTTTATAAAACGAACAACTTCTTCGCAAAAAGTCTGGTTTACAGAAACATAAGCATTCCAGAAAGTCTTATCATAATGGGCATAGCTTTGAAAGCCATGAAAAAGAGGCCATAAAGTCTTATTACAAAATCCATTATAAAATCTATCCAGTTCCTTTTTGGGAATAAAGACAGGATATGCCTTATGCCTTTGACACTTAGCCTGAACTTGAGAAAGTTTTCTCTTATCTATATCTTTTCCAGGCCAGCCTATCCATTTATATTTTTTTATTTTAGCTTTTTTAAGAAAAGTCAAAAGTCCCGAAACCAGCCCACCCGGGCTTCTCTCAAAAGTCAAGTCTTTCTTTATTACAAAAGGCAATCTATTTGCTACAATTATGTACTCCATTAAAATTATTATACTTATAACTTTAATTTTTGTAAAGGCTTCTAAAAATTGAAAAATTTTCAAAAATACTGGAAAATCAAAAAAAATGTTTTATAATAATAAAAAAATCTAAAATAAGGAGAAACAATGGAAGGCTTAACAGAATTTCTTATTTTGTTATTAATAGTTGCAGCCATAGCATTTTTTATCCTTATTTTGAAGTTACACAAACTTATTGACAAAATTGAAACCAATTTAAACCCACTCCCTGAGATTTTAGCAAATTTGAAAACCACTTCTTCAAAACTTGAGACTACAATAAATGCAGCTGAAGATACACTTAAAAATACAAATGAGTTTGTGAGCAGTTTAAAAATTCTTCCAGAAGTGGTAGAGGAATTGAAAACATCTATAAAGGACTTTGAGGAATTTCTTAAAAATCAGATAGAAATTCTTTCTGACGAGGCCCAGGGAATTTCTCAAGAAACAAAGTACACTGTAACCAATTTAAGAGAAACTTCAGAAAAACTCAAAAAAATAGCAGGAAGTGTAGATCCTTTGGTAGAATCTGTGGGTGAATTTTCCAGAACTACCAAAGTAATGCTGGACACTCTTAACGACCAGGTTAAAAATCTCTATATAGAGGTTAATGCTATTTTAGCAGGTGCTTTTGAATTTAGCAAAAGGGTCAAAAAGGCACTTCCTATGTCTTTAATTTTAAAAAATAAAAAGGAGGGATAAAATGGGAGAAAAAAAAGCAAGTATCTGCATAGCCTTTTTGTCTGGTGTAATTGTTGGTGGAATAACAGCACTACTTCTTGCTCCTGCAAGTGGAGAAGAGGTAAGACAGAAAATTAAAGACGAGCTGGAGGAGGTAAAGGAAAAAATAAAAGAAGAAACCCAGGTGCTTAAATCAAAAGCTGAAGAACTCAGTGAAAAGGCTAAAGAAATTGTAGAGGAAAAAAAGAGTGTGCTCCAAGAAGCTGTAGAGAAAGGAAAAGAGGTTATTAAAGAAAAAAAAGAAGAGCTTTCTTCCAGGTTTCTTAAAAAAGAAGAAGAAATGTAATCTTACCAATTGAATTTTTTCTTTAATTTTTTTAAATAATCTTTCTCAGGCAGAGAGAAAAATTTGATAGGTTTTGGAGCCCTGGTAATTTCCAGGGCCTCTCCTGTAGAAAAAGGCAAATTTATCTGTCCATCTATTAAAATGTGAGCAACATCTCTGGGGCTGGTAAGAGTAACTTTTACTTTAAAAGTGTCTGGAATTACAAAAGGTTTAAGATTAATTTTAAAAGAGCAGATAGGTGTACATATAAGAACCGAGGCATCCTGGTGAATCACAGGTCCTCCTGCAGAAAGATTGTAAGCTGTTGAACCGATAGGAGTTGCCACAATTAAACCATCTCCATAAACCGTTGTTAAAACTTCTCCATTCAATTCTACCTGAAGATATATAATTTTTCCTTCAGGACCTTTTAAGATAGCCACTTCATTAAGTGCCGGGATCTTTTTTCCTTTAAAAGCTATTAAAATTCCATTTTTCTCTTTAATATAAGGCTTCTGCTTTTTTATAAGATCTACAACTTTGGGTAACTCTTCTGGAGAAATCTCTGTAAGAAAACCAAATTTACCTTTATTTATTCCCAGAATAGGAAGATCGTATTTATACGCAATTGGGATTGCCTTAAGAAGAGTTCCATCTCCTCCCAGAGTCATTATCCCCTCGGGCATAAGATGACCTTTTTCAACAAGGTTAAGTCCTTCTTTCAAAGGATAAAGCAAAATTTCTTTACAGTTTATAAGACTTTTTATAACTCCAGGAAGGGCAATCCTTTGTTTCTTCAATAGAAGAAAGTTAAGCATGCTTTCATTTTAACCTTTATATTTTCTTTGCAAAGTTGTTTTGAAGTTTAAAAGAAAATTTTTTTATTTAAAAATAAAAGCCTTTTGTTAAGGACTTTAAGCAGAATTTTAGTCAACTTTTCTTGACATTTTTAAAAATGAGAGTACATTTATAGATGGTCTTTAAATGGGCCGTTAGCTCAACTGGTAGAGCAACGGACTCTTAATCCGTAGGTTGGAGGTTCGAGTCCTCCACGGCCCACCACTTATTCTCCTGCTAAAAGCTTTGCAAAGTTATGTTGTTTAAATACTGATAAGTGTTATACTTTCTTTTTAATGCTTTATCTTGGCCTGGGAGTTTTTCTTTTTCTTGTTTTGATTTTTTTTATTATACTCTACTTTAAAATCTCAGGAAGTATTAACAGTTTTAAAGAACAATTTATCCTTTTGAGAGACTCCATTAAAGACTCACTTGAATTAAGACTGAATCACTCCGAGGCCCTAATAAAGCAGCTTGAAACCCGGGTGGCAAGTCTTGAAAGAATTTTTACATCAAGAGCATCTGGAGCTTCTGCTGAAAAAATTGCAGAAAACTGGCTTTCTCTTCTGCCTCCTGAAAGACTTGCCAGAAATGTAAGATTAGGGAAAGGGATCGTGGAATTTGCCTTAAAATTAAAAAATGGAGCTTATGTACCCATTGATTCAAAATTTTTCCATCTTGAAGCAGTAAAAAATCCTTCTGAAATTCTACAGAGAATAAGAGAAAGAGCTAAAGAAGTAGCTTCTTATTTAAAAGACGAAAAGGCAATAGGTCTCGGCCTCATGGTTGTACCTCAGGGAATTTTCCCTTTCCTTAAAACTTATCTTTTTGAAGAATTGGAAAAACAGGGGATCCTTATAGTAAGCTATGAAATGCTTTTGCCTGTTTCTCATCTGATTTATTATTTTTTTGAAAAAACTTATTTAGAAGAGACTCACATTTCAACCTTTATAACCATTTTAGAAAGAGAATTTTATCAACTTGAAAAAGCCACTTCTCAACTCCTTAAAGAAATTAAGGCCTCTGAAAACCTTACCCTTAAAATTAGAGAAATCCTTACTTACCTCCAGAAAGAACTTAAGCACGTAAGGCATTAAGATAGATCTGCTTAAGCCTCTCAAAATATTCATCTACTTTCTTGGCTATTGCTTCCTGTTTCATAAGAAGCTCCTTCAAGCTCTCCTGATCTCCTTCATTATAAGTTTTTACTATCTGACTATTTAAAAGATGCGTTTCTCTATGTAACTCTTCAAATTCTTTAAAGAGTGGATCAGACTGAAATTGTTTCCCTTCCCCCTGATAATACCACTTGCCATAGCTACAATTCTTATAATCTGCAAGCAGCTCAGGATCCAGAGTGGCCAGACCTTTTAAATGAGCTTTTACTCTTAATATAAGCCTGCTATGATCGCCTTTGAATATATCAAAAAGAAGCTCCCTAAGTTTTTCTGTTCTTACAGAAGCTGCAGTATGCCTCAGGTCAGAAGAAATCAAGAGTACTTCGTATGTCTCTTCTGCAAGTTCTTCTGTAAGTTCTTTTATCTGCTTTGCTATTTTGGCATTTTCGCTTATATTTTTGGTAATTTCCTCACTGGTTATGGATTGTTCTTCAGTAGCAGCAGCTATTTGACTGATGGCATCCTTTACTTTCTGAGTTCCAGCAGCAATTTCATCCAGTACATCTTTTACCTGATTTAATGTATGGAGGGCCTCTTCAACTTCTTTCGCAGTAGAATCCATATTTTCATAAGCTTCATGAGATTCATTTTGAATAGTTGAAACATTAGCTGCTATCTCTTCTGTTGCCTTAAGAGTTCTATCAGCAAGTTTTCTAATTTCTTCAGCTACAACAGCAAAGCTCCTTCCGTGTTCCCCTGCTCTTGCTGCTTCAATAGCCGCATTAAGAGCAAGTAAATTCGTTTGATCTGCAATATCTTTAATTAAATTAACAATATAATTTATTTGTTCCACTTTGGAATTAAGGTTTTCTATAGTCTCTCTCAAAGATTGGGTGGATTGATTAGCCCTAACGATCACCTCCATTGCATTTTCAGAAAATTCTTTACCTTTTAAAGCAGCTTCCATACTCTCTTCAGAAAGCTTGGAAGCATTTGCTGTATTCTTGGCAATGTCTGTAATAGTAACCGTCATTTCTTCTGAAGCTGCAGCTATTTGACTTGCCTGATTAGCCTGATTTCCCACGCCTTCTAAAGTATGGTCTATTACTTTAAAAGTATGATCCAAAGTATCTGCAAGTCTAAAAGAATAGCTTAAAGACTTATTACTCAAGGTTTTAAATGACTCAAGCACATGTTCTATACTTCTTGCAATTTTACCTATGATATCTACTCTATCTGTAAAGCCAATCTTTATAGTAAGATCTCCCCGAGCCATTTCCTCAAGCTTGTTAGCCAAAACATAAAGGGGCCTACGAATAATAATATAGGTGATATAAACTATTATAGAGGCTGAAATAATTCCTAAAAATCCTAATACTGTATAAAGTAATTGAATCTGGCGAACCTTTTTCATAAGAGATTGAATAGATGTTTTTATTGAAATTACACCCAAAACTTCTCCAGCATGAGCGTGGTGGCAGGAAAGACAGCTCTTTTTAGCTACAAGAGGGTATACCCCTATTATTACATTATCTTTTTTATAATACCCTGATTTTTTAGCATAAATCAGTTTAGTTACCTCAGGATCTTTTACATCTTCTGGTTTTAAAATTTTTATATTTGAATTATGTGACAAAAATTGTTCTTTCAATTTAGGATAATCGGGAGAGGACATGAAAGCAAAGACAAAAGATTTGGTGTTCTTATATAACTCCTGAATAGTATTCTGAGCAACTCCATCTAAAGCAAATTTATAGGTGGTATAGCCTGTAACAATAATTGTTGCAATTACTCCAAAAGAGATAGCCAGGACCAGAGGGATAATAAGTTTCCAGCGGAGTCTAAGTCGTTTATCAAGTTCTCTCAACATCTTCCTCCCTCCGTTTAATTCTTTAATTTCTTTTACTATATTTTATAGTTAAATTGAAAAAAATGTCAATTCTGGAAAAGTAGAAATTTCTCTCTTCTTTATAAGAAATTGGCAAAATTTGAGAAAAGCCTTCTGTTTTAAAAAAGAAAAGTCATATTCCAAGCAGGACAAATAATGGCGTATTATCTCAGAAGACA
>JAMOQE010000024.1 GCA_027064165.1 Thermodesulfatator sp.
TCACGGGTCCTTTCTCCAACTCCACAGAATACAGAAATTCCACCGTGTTCCATAGCGATGTTATGAATCATCTCCATCATTACAACTGTCTTTCCAACACCAGCACCTCCAAATGTTCCCATTTTACCACCACGAGGGAATGGAATGAGAAGATCAAATACTTTAACTCCTGTTTCAAGCACTCTGATAGTGACATCCTGTTCTGTAAGAGCAGGAGCGGGCCTGTGAATAGGATAATACTTATCAGCTTTAATAGGGCCTGCTTCGTCAACAGGCTCACCCACTACATTCATAATTCTACCAAGAGTTGGCTTACCAACAGGCACCATAATAGGCTGCCCGGTAGCCCAAACCTCCTGCCCTCTCCTCAAACCGTCAGTAGTATCCATTGCAATACAACGGACCACATTGTCTCCAAGCTGCTGCGCCACTTCTAAAACCAGATTCCATTCTTTATCATTAATGGCTGGGTTAGTCACTTTTAATGCATCCAAAATCTTGGGGATTTTACCTGGAGGAAATTCCACATCAACAACTGGTCCCATTACTTGTACAATTTTTCCTATCACTTTTTCTTCTGCCATGCTTTAACCCCCTATAAAAACTTTAATATATTTTAACCTTGCTTAATAGCCTCTGCGCCTCCTACTATATCCATAAGTTCTTTAGTAATTGCTGCCTGCCTTGTTTTGTTAAAAAGAAGAGTAAGATCGTGTACCATATCACTACAGGCCCGATTAGCATTGTCCATAGCAGTCATACGAGCAGCCTGTTCACTAACTGCTGTTTCAAGCATAGCAGCAAATACCAAAGTATTAATATAAAGCGGAAGTATCTGAGGAAGAAGCTCCTCCTCTTCAGGTTCATAAATATAAGAAAGCACCTTTGCCCTTTTCTCTTCCTCCCCCTCCTCTTCTTTTTGAAGAGAAAGAGGTAAAAACTTTTCTACCTTTGGAATCTGTTTTATTAAATTTATAAAATACCCATATATTATATAAGCCTCATCCCACTCCCCAGAAAGAAAAGCCCTCATAGCAGAACGGGCAATCTTACGAGCATCCTGCATCAAAACTTTACCCATCACATCTGTATAGGCCTCTCTAACTCTGGCACGCTTAGCAAAATATTGAAACCCTTTTCTCCCCACACAAATAAGCTCAACCTCTTTACCCTCTCCCTCAAGTGTTTTTATTTTCTTTTCTGCTTCTTTAATTAAGTTGGAATTAAATGCTCCACAAAGCCCCCTATCTGCAGTCACAAGAACAATTCCAACTTTCCTAACCTCCCTCTGCTGAAGCAGAGGCACCTTCTGAGGATTGATACTTCCGGAACCTACCAGATCAAAAATAACTTCCTCAAACTTCTCCCTGTAGGGACGGAAGCCTTCAAGGCGCCCCTGGATAGAGCGCAACTTGGCAGAAGCTACCATATTCATTGCACGGGTAATCTGCCCGATTTTCTTTATCGCATCTATTTTCTTCCTAATATCCCTTAAATTGGGCATTTACAGCCTCCTTTAAACCCTTAAACTCATTCCGTTTATGGTACCTGTACAGGCTCTACATTATTGTTTTTCTTAAAAACTTCATTAAATTCCTTTAAAGCCGCATGCATTTTCTCTTCCAGCTCAGGACTAATTTCCTGTTTTTCCCTTATTTCTTTATAAATCTCTGGATATTTATTCTCTATAAATTCATAAAGATCCCTTTCATACTGAGCAAGCACCTCAAGTGGCATCTCATCAAGATAACCCCTTGTGCCTGCAAAGAGAATACAAACCTGCTTTTCTACAGGAAGCGGTTGATACTGAGGTTGCTTGAGAATCTCCACCAGACGAGCACCTCTGTGAAGAATTCTCTGAGTTGCCTTATCAAGCTCAGAACCAAACTGAGCAAAAGCAGCAAGTTCTCTATATTGAGCAAGCTCAAGCCTAAGCCTTCCAGCAACCTGTTTCATAGCCTTAATCTGAGCCGCACCTCCTACTCGGGATACAGAAAGTCCTACATTAATAGCCGGACGAATACCAGCAAAGAAAAGACCAGGCTCTAAATAAACCTGCCCGTCAGTAATAGAAATAACATTCGTAGGAATATACGCAGACACATCTCCCTGAAGCGTTTCAATTATAGGAAGCGCTGTAAGAGAACCTGCCCCGTAGTCTTCATTAAGCTTGGCAGCCCTTTCAAGAAGCCTTGAGTGGTTGTAAAAAATATCTCCCGGATAAGCCTCACGGCCAGGAGGCCTTCTCAAAAGCAAAGACACCTCACGGTATGCATTGGCCTGCTTGGAAAGGTCATCATAAATAATCAATGCATGCCTTCCAGTGTCTCTAAAATATTCTCCCATAGCACATCCAGAATAAGGCGCAATATACTGAAGAGTAGCAGGATCAGAAGCACAAGCTGCAACAACTGTAGTATATTCCATAGCTCCATACTTCCTCAAAGTTTCAACAATCTGAGCCACGGTAGATTTTTTCTGTCCTATTGCAACATAAATACAATAAATATCGCTGTTTTTCTGGGCCAGAATAGCATCTATACATACAGCAGTCTTTCCTGTCTGACGGTCTCCAATAATAAGCTCACGCTGACCTCTACCAATAGGAGTCATCGCATCAATAGCCTTAATCCCTGTATACATAGGTTCATGCACAGGTTTTCTGGCAATAATTCCAGGAGCCTTTACTTCAATTCTTCTAAATTCTTTGGCCTGAATGGGACCCTTACCATCAAGTGGCCTTCCAAGAGGATCTACGACCCTTCCTATAACTGCCTCACCAACTGGAACCTCTGCAATACGCCCTGTCCTCTTCGCAGTTTGCCCTTCCTTAATCTTCGTGGCATCTCCCATAATAGGGACACCAACATTGTCATACTCAAGGTTAAGGGCAATCCCCATTTCCCCGCCTTCAAATTCAATAAGCTCCATTGCCTGACAATTTCTTAAACCAAACACACGGGCAACGCCGTCACCCACAGAGATGACGACACCCATCTCATTAAGGTCTATCTTTTTCTCGTACTCCTCAATGCGTTTTTTAATTAAATCACTGATCTCTTCTACCCTTATTCCTCCCTGCATCACAGCACCTCTCCTTTTATGATTTCTTTAAATTTTTCAAGTTGAGTCTTTATAGTACTATCAAACACAAGATCTCCCACCATTACCTTCAATCCACCTATAATCTCTGAATCTACCCTGCTTTCCAGAACTACCTCCTTCTTCAGAAACTCCTTCAAAACCTCTTCAATCTGCTTCTTATCCTCTTCAGAAAGAGGATATGCAGTAATAATCTCTCCCCTTGCTATACCAAATTCTTCATCAAGAAGTTGCTGATACATCTCTACAATTTCTTTAATAAACTGAATACGACGCTTTTCTACAAGAAGCTTCAAGAACCTCTTAATCTCTTCGTCCACTTCAACAGCCTTTAAAAGCTCCTCCACTATTTCAAGTTTAAAATCAGGAGGATAAATTGGGCTTTCAAGCGCCCTCAACACATCAGGCATCTGAAGGAGGAGCTCCTTTATCCGGGCAAGCTGCTCTCCAAATTCCTTCAGCTTGCCAAGCTCTTTACCAGCAATAAAAAGCCCTTTAGCATACTTTAAAGCTATTACTATTCCCCTCAATGAACCACCCTCCCTCTAAGATCATTTATAAATTCCTGATAAATTCTTTTCTGATCTTCCTCTGTAAAGTTCTTACGCAAAATTTCTTCGGCAAGCCTTACAGAAGCCTCAGCAAGCTCTTCTCTCAGCATTTTCCTTGCCTTCTCCATTTCCTGTTGAATATAAAGCTCAGCCTGCTGTTTTATACGTGCTGCCTGTTCCTCAGCTTCTTTAATAATCCTCTCCTTTTCCTTCATACCCTGCGCAACATAGTTTTCATAAATCTCCTTGGCCTCTTTCTCCAAATTCTTAATCTTTTCCTGCAACTCTATATACTTAGCCTCTGCCTCTTTTTTCCTTTCAAGAAGCTCATTATACTGCCTAACAATATTTTCCTGCCTTTCTTTAAACATAGCCACCACAGGAGGTCTCACCCACTTCCATACAATAATACAAAAAACAACAAAATTCATGCTAAACCAAACAAAATTCATTATCTGCTCATGAGTAACCCCATGAGGAGCAGCCTCCTCCATTCCGCCCTCACCACCAGAAGCCCAAACAAGGGCTACACTTAAAAGAAGAAAGAATACAGCCCAAACATAAGGGATTAACCTCTTCATACCTTCCTCCCAAGCAATCTTTCAACTATAAGATTAGCAAACATTTCTTTCTGTTCCATAAGTTTAGCCCTAATCTGAGCAAGTTGCGCACTAAAATCTTTAGCCCACTTTGCTTTATACTCTTCCACTTCTTTCATAACTTTCGCAATAAGCTCTTTTTCAAACTTTCTGGCCTCCTCTTTCAAAGCCTCTCTCTTCTGAATCCCCTCTCTACGGGCCCTCTCCAGTTCACTTTGATACTTCTTAATAGCCTCATCTGCAGAGGCAAGCAGCTCCTCTGTTTCTTTCTCCAGAGCCTGGAATTGATTTCGCCTTTCCCTAATGGTAGCCATCACCGGCTTAATGAGAATCTGATGCAAAATGAAAGTCATCAAAAGAGCTTCTATAATCTGAATAAAAAGCGTAATGTCTAACTTGATCATCTTCCTACCTCTCTCCTCGTAGTCTTTCCTTTTTTCTTTAAGCCTTCATTTGTATTACACTTTTTCAAAAAGTCAAGTTTTAAAAAAATATAAAAAATTAAATTATTTAAAAAAATATCTTTTAAACGCTATGTTAAAGAGCAAAGATAACAAAAAATAGACAGAAATCGTGATTGAGCCACCATAACTTAAAAAAGGTAAAGGAATGCTTGTCATTGGCAAAAGTCCTGTAGCTCCTCCTATATTGAAAAAGGCCTGCCAGAAAAGAATGAGGCCTATTACAAAACTTAAATATTTTCCCAACCAATCCCGAGCCATAGAGGAGACATATAAAGTATAATAAAGCAAATACGCATACAAAAAAAGAAAAATGGTCACACCTATAAACCCCCAGCTTTCAGCCCATACTGAAAAGGCAAGGTCCGTCCTTTTGGCAGGAAGATAATTTAAGCGCGTTGACCAGCCCTTTTTAAAACCCTGACCAAAGAGCCCGCCAGAGCCTATAGCTATTAACGACTGGTTCATCTGGTATCCCCAGCTGCTGGCATATTTTTCTGGATGTAAATAGCCATAAATTCTCCCTTTCTGATGAGGCTTCAAAACATGTCTCCATGCAAAAGGGCCCAGAGTTACTACTATTAAAATTACAACTGCCAAAAGGCTAAAAAAAATCCTTTTAGGAACCCCCAAAAACAACAAAAAAGTAAAAAAAGTAACCCCTATAATAAAGGCATAGTCAAGGTCCGTAATAAAAATTAAAAGAATTCCTATGCCCATTGTAAGTAGCAATTTTAAAAAAACTCTGGAAGGTAAAACACTTGAAGAGGCCTTTTCTGCTTCTAAAGAAAAAATAAGAGCTAAAAGAGGCTTTATAAATTCTGAAGGTTGAATACTTATAAAACCCAGGTTAATCCATCTTGTTTTAAAAAGATCCATTATTCCAATTAAAATCAATAATCCTGTGTATAGAAGATAAACTGCTTTTAAAGTAATCTTTCTGTAATCTATACTCAAAAAAATTACAAAAAAAACTATTAAACCTATAAAATGCCATAAGAGATTCCTCCAGAAATAACTTTTAGTCCCTCCCATACTCAGCTGATTTACGCTACTTATAACAACCAGAGCAAGGATAGTTAAAAATATGCCAAAATTTTCTACAAGAAAGCTCTTGAGGACCTCTCTCTTTTTTAACCTGGCTATTTTCATGGCCTGTTCTCTGAAGTCATATTGAAACACTCTTTATAAAATTCTCCTGCTATAGGAGCTGCTACCGAACCTCCATGTCCCCCGTGCTCTACAAGTACCGCTGTTATTATTTCAGGTTGAGTCCTTCCTGCATAACTTACAAACCAGGCATGGTGTTCCCAACGTCTTCCTTTTCTTTCTTTAAGCCATTTAGAAGAAATCACCTGTGCCGTACCTGTTTTGCCCGCTACCCAAAGACCTTTGACCTTTGCGGCCTTACCCGTTCCCTTTTCCACAGTCTCTATTAAAGCTTTTTGTATCCAGTAAAAATATCTCCCGTCTCTGGGCACGATCTTTGTCTCTATAACTGGCGAAAAATATTTTTCCTGCTTAGAAATCGGGTCTCTTATAGCTTTAACCACCCAAATTTTGTATAAACTTCCCCCATTCGCTATAGCCATGTAAGCACGAGCCATTTGAAGAGGTGTAGCTGATAAATATCCCTGGCCTATTGCAAAATAGAGAGTCTCTCCAGGATACCAGATCGTCTTAAAAACCTTCTTCTTCCATTCTCTGGTAGGAACAATACCCCTCTTTTCTTCTGCCCAGTTAAG
The DNA here is from genome assembly GCA_027064165.1 of Thermodesulfatator sp. Lineage (GTDB taxonomy): Bacteria > Desulfobacterota > Thermodesulfobacteria > Thermodesulfobacteriales > Thermodesulfobacteriaceae > Thermodesulfobacterium. Next base: position 6,459 of record JAMOQE010000024.1, read on the forward strand.
CCCGGTTTTTTCTCCTAAACCAAACTTTTTAGCAACCCGTGCAAGGAAATCTACATCAAGACTGGAGGCCACCCAGTAAAAATAGGTATCACAGGATTCATAAATTGCTTTGAAAAAGTTTACATTCCCATGGCTCTTCCAGCAGCCAAATCTTCTTCTTTTATAAACAAAATACCCAGGACAATAAATAGTTTGAAAAACATTTTTTATCACCCCTGCTTCAAGGCCAGCAAAAGCTGTAATCACTTTAAATGTGGAACCCGGTGGATAAGGCATAAGCACTTTATTGGTCAAAGGATGAAACGGATTTTTTTGAATTCTTCTCCACTCTCTATAAGAGAAGCCTTCTATAAATTTTTGAGGATCTACAGCGGGAGTGCTCACCATGGCAAGAATTGCTCCTTTGGGAGAGATAGCAACAAAAGCCGCACTTTTCCCTTTTAAAAGCTTATAAGCTGCCATCTGATATCTGTGCCTTACAGTGAGTACTAAATCTTTTCCAGGAATTGGCTTTACCTTTTTTATTATTTTCCCCAGCCTTCCATAAGCATCCTTTTCAATTTCTATATACCCATTTCTCCCCTTAAGCTCCTTCTCAAATGCCCTCTCAATCCCCCTTCTACCTATGTAATCTTCTATAGAATAGCCCTGATCTTTTTTTCTCATATACTCTCTTTTAGTTATCCGGGCTACATAACCTACCAGATGAAAGTAAGGCTTGCCCCAGGGATAATACCTCTCTGATTCTACCTCTATGCTTACTCCCGGAAGATAGTAAAGGCGTGTGATTACCCTGGCAACTTCGTTCCACTTAAGATTTCGTTTTAAAAGTACTCTGCCAAAGGAATACTTTCTACCAAAAGCATACCTCTCTTTAAGCTCACCAAAGCTCTCTTTAAGAAGCTTGCTCAATCTTAAAAAAACCTTGTCCTCTTTTCCTTTAATGGCATCTACATCAACGTATAGTTGAAATACTGCCCTATTTGTAGCTATTATTACCCCATCTGAAGTAATAATTTGTCCTCTGGGAGCTTTCAAAACATACCTTACCACGGAACGTTCTTTGGCTTTTCTGAGATAATATCTGTGTTTAATAATTTGTAAATAAAATAGCCTCAAAAACAAAAGCGAAAACATAAAAAGATAAAAAATTTTGGCCAGAAGAAGCCGTGTTTCCCAAAATTGTGGTTTTAAAATTTTCCTAAGTTTGAAAGACATGTTTCAATACCTTGTATAATAATAAAATCCACAAATAAGTAGTAAATAAAAGCCAGGCCCATTTTATAAAAATAATAAAGTAATCTCTGAAACCAAGACTACTCTCCAGAAAAGAAAAGTATATAAACAGCTGAAGAACTCCGTAAATTAAACAATATCCCAACCAGGCATAAAGACGGTTTTTGGTTTCTCTAAAAGAAAAAAATCTTTTTGTATAACCCCATGAATAAAGACACACCACAAAAAAAAACATCCAGAGAGGTTCAAGTCTTATAGTATCTATCCCTCTTAACAAGCCTAAAAACATCAAAAATAATATGGATGGAAGATTGAAATTTACCAGAGAAATAGTGGCTATTGCCAAAGCAAATAATATATCTCCTGGATAAAAAAGGAAAAAAGAACTAACAAAGGCTTTCAAAAAAAAAGTAATTAAACTTACGGGTAGAAAGATTAAAAAAAGCTCTTTCCAGGTCATTTTTACTGAAGAGGGATTTTAGGCACTTTTATAAGCACAAATACTAAATCTAATTTATAAAGATCTACCAGAGGTTCAACTTCTGCTGTCTTAAATACCCCTGAAAATTTTTCCTTTCTACTTACAGAAACTATCTTGCCTATAAGAATCCCTGGAGGGAAAAGCTCGTCAAAACCCGAAGTAACCACCACATCCCCTGGCTTTACCCTGGAATAAATAGGCAGATATTCCAGGGAGCATATTTTTTCTGCTTTGCCTCTCAAAATCCCTCTGTCCCCTGTCCTTTCAACTCTGGCATCGGCAGCAAAAGAGGGATCTGTCAAAAGGATTACTTTACTCCAGGTAGGATACACTTCTACCACCTGTCCCACGAGAGCCACGGCCTCCCCTCCTGCTTCAGCAAGTACCGGCATTTGAGGCAAAATCCCTTCCCTGCTTCCCTTGTCAATAAACACCACTCCAGAATAAGGATCAAGAGGTTTATAAATTATACGGGCCGCTACTTTGGGATATCTAATCTTGGACGAAATTTTAAAAAAGCTCTCCAGCTTTTGATAAAGCCCTTCTCTCTCCTTATAATAATTTAGCTGAGAAGTCAATATAAGAAGTTCCTTTTTCAAGCGTTCGTTTTCTTTTTTTAAATCAACTAAAGCCAGATAGTTAGAAAAAAACTCTCGTAATCTCTCTCCAAAAGTATCTCCTGTTTTATAAAGAGGTGAAAAAAGCGTGCCTAAAACCTCACTAAATGGACTCTTTTTACCCATCCCATACCAGAAGCCGCTCAATACTACAAATAAAACTGCAATCAATATAATCCAAGATTTTTTTGATTTCATTTCAATGAAATCCGAAATCCGTCCTTAAACGGAGGCGTGAACCTTTACAAATTCCTTTACTCTGGTTGTATCAGCAGGAAGCACCTCAAATCTTTGGGGAAGTTCATAAAGCCTCTTAATCTCTTCGGGAAGATCAATCTTTTTTTCAATAGCCTGCTCCACGGTATTAGGAAATTTAGAATAATGAGCAGTAGCAAGGCAAATAAGTGGATAGCTGCTCTTTTTCTCCAGCCCTACTTTTACACCTACTGCAGTATGAGGATCAAGTAAATAGCCTGTCTCTCTGTAAAAATCTTTTATAGTAGTCAATGTGTCTTCCTCCGTGGCAGAGCCTGCCAGAAAATCCTTTTGAACTTTTTCTATTTCATTTTTTGAAAAAGTCAATTTTCCTTCTTTTTTAAACTTTTCCATGGCTTTTTTTGTTCTTCCCGGGTTTTCTTCATACAGATAATAAAGATACCTCTCAAAATTGCTTGCCACCTGTATGTCCATAGAAGGACTTATAGTAGGTTTTACCGTGCCAAGGGAGTAATCTCCTCTGTTTACAAACCTTGCAAGAATATCGTTCTCATTGGTAGCCAGAATTAATCTCTCAATTCTTTCTTTTCCAAGCATTCTTCTTGCAATATACCCTGCAAAAATGTCTCCAAAATTTCCTGTGGGCACAGAAAACCTTACTGGCCTTTCTCCTTCAGTTTCACTTACTCTAAAGTATGCCCAGATATAATACACTATTTGAGCAAGCACCCTTGCCCAGTTTATAGAATTAACAGCAGTAAGACTAAATTTTTTCTTAAATTCAAGATCCATAAAAATGTTTTTTACTATAGCCTGACAGTCATCAAAAGTGCCTTCTATAGCAAGATTGAAAACATTTTTATCCGGCACAGTAGTCATCATAAGGGCCTGCACCTCAGAAACCCTTTTGTGAGGATGCAGAATAAAGATGGAAATGTTTTTCTTCCCCCTTACTCCGTAGATAGCTGCAGAGCCTGTATCTCCAGAAGTTGCTCCCAGAATATTAATCTTCTTTCCACTTTTGATAAGTAAATATTCAAAAAGCTCTCCCAGAAATTGAAGGGCAATGTCTTTAAAAGCAAAAGTTGGTCCGTAAAACAGCTCCAGGATGTAAAGCCCATCCACCTTTTTTACCGGAGCTACTTCCGGATGCCTGAACCTGGAATAAGCCTTTAAGACAATTGGCTTTAACTCTTCCTCAGAAATATCTCCTACAAAATATTTAAAAATTTCTAAGGCGAGGTCTGGATAGCTTAAATCTTTTAATTTTTTAACTTCTTCTTCAGAGAGCTGAGGAATTTTCTCCGGAAGAATAAGCCCTCCATCAGGAGCAAGCCCTTCAAAAACAGTTTCGCTAAATTCAATGGGGCTCATTCCTCCCCTTGTGCTTATATATTTCATAAAACTTACACTCCCCTGGTCTTTATAGTTTCCACACGGTTTTTCATCCTATCTATAAATCTCCTCAAATCAGATTTAAGTTCAGCCAGACTCTGGTGATTTTTTTGATAGACCTTCTGCAATTCTTCCAGCCAGTATTCTATAGTTTCTTTCTCTTTTTGAACAAGTTCTCTTTTTACTCTATCCTTCAATTTAGCAAGAAGCTTAGTATCCAAACCCTCCATACCCTCCCCCTATGCCAAACTTTTCCCTTAGTTTGGCAAAAATAGCTGCCATTATAAGATGCTCTGAGTATACTTGAGGTCCCAAAAAAGCCCTTTCACAATCTCGTTTTCCACAAAGCTTACAAAACCAATGCACCTCTTCGTACCTCTCGTGTTTCTTATCCAGATTAAGTATCTTTTCTAACGGTTCCCCTTCAATAAAAATACCACCCTTCTTACAGTTTCCGTCTTTTTTCTCAAGAACTATTTTTATGCCAAAATTTAAAAACATGGGCTCAAGTTTAGAAATAGCACTTTCAAGATTTAAATAATTAAGATCTGCCCTATCAGGAGAAGCACTATTAACAGCCCTTTGCCATACTATTCTCAACACATCCATCTCCACTCACCCTCTCTCTTTTTTTTAAATTTCTATGCCAAGAAGGTCCTCCGCAAGGAGACACCTTCCTCCAAATTCTTTTTTAATTCTTTCAAGTACCCCTATTCCCTCGCTATGAGGATAGAAATGACTTATAAGCAGTGTTTTTACTTTAGCCCTTTTTGCTATTAATGCAACTTCCTCGGGTGCAAGATGATGAGAAGGCTCTCCCTGTATGGAATTTGAACACTCAATAATTAAAAGATCTGCCCCTTCTGCAAGTTCCACAATTTCTTCACAATATCCTGTATCTCCAGAATAAACTACTGCCTTTCCCTCTTTTTCAAGCCTTATGGCAAGACTCTCCTCCCTGTGCTTTACAGGAGTAGTAATAGCTTCAAAATCACCAAGAGAAAAAACATACTTCTTTATTCTTGGCAATTCCACAATTTCAATAACTCCTTCTGCAGGCTCTATGGTACCATCAAATGCCTGATTTAACAGAGACAAAAACTTATTAAACCCCTCACATGCATAGATTTTTACCGAATCCCGTCTCTTATATCCCATTTCATAGCGGGTAGCAAATAAAAACGGAATAAGGTCTGTAACATGATCAGGATGAAAATGAGAAATAAAAATAGCATCAATATTTTCCAGTGTAACTCCTATTTTTAGAAGCTGTTTTATAACACAGGGGCCCATGTCAAGGAGGAGGTTTATGTCTGACTTAACCAAATAACCCGGGGCATTTCTATCAAGCCTTGGCCAGCCAGTACCAGAACCAAGGACAGTAAGTTTCACAACTTACTCCCCTTTTCCAAACTCTTTAATTAACCTCTGGTATTCTTCGTCACCAAGTTTTTTTCTTGCCTCCTCAAAAAGACTTTCTGCAACCTCTCTATCTTTACGAAAGTTTAAATAAAGCCAGGCAAGAAAAAAAAGCATTTCTCCATCTCTTTTCGGTCTTGAAAGAAATTCTTTTAAGACTTCAAAGGCTTTATCAAAATTTTTTTCCATAAAATAGGCTTTACCCAGAACAGCCTTTTCTTTAAGACTTAGATCCTCTGCCTTATTAAGCAAAGAAATAAGCCCTTTATAATCCCCCTCTTCCCACAGGGCAGACGCAAGGGCTTCTCTGTAAAAAGATGTATTTTCCATTTCAAAGGCCTTTTCAAAGTGTTTTCTTGCCTCAGAAATTTTTCCAAGCTGGAGATAAACTAATCCCAGGTTGTGATGAGACATGGGATCTTCTCTATAAGAAAGTGCTTCTTCAATAAGGCTCCTTGCCTCGTCAAGCTCTCCAATAAGATAATGAATCGCTGCTTTACTGAGAAGAAGCTCTACCGGCTGCTTTGTAAATTTCCTCCCCACTTCATACCAGTAAAGGGAATTACCATAATCTTCCCACTCGTAAAAAAGGTCTGCCATTACATGATAAGTAAATCCTTCAAAAACCTGCAAATTCCTGTCAGGAAGTCTTCTTGCATGCTCAAAAGCAGCAAAAGTAAACATAAACGGACTTGCTCCCTTGGTGGCAAACTTCTTATAAACCTCTTCCCGCAAAATCCCGGTTTTGCCTTTTTTTTCTAAAACTTCTTTTGCCTTAAAAGCCCCGTTTTTACAAAGAAACAAAGTAAGGCCTTTGCCTTTAACCTCTTCCTCAACAGGAAATGGAAGTTCCTCCAAAGAAGACATCCCAAGCATATAACCCGAGTTTCTGACAAACTTTTCGGAGAGCTCCGCAATTCTTTCCAGATCTTCCTTTGAAAAATACATATTCAACAATTTAAAGGCCTTTTCTCCCAATCTTTGAAAACCGAGAGACTTTACTAAATTAAGAGCCTTCTCAATTTCGCCAAACTCTGTGTCTTCTCTAAAGACAAAAGGCAAGGAATAAAATCTTCTTCTTTCTCTAAGTATACTAAAAATAAGTTTTCTTATACCACCCCAGTCCTGAGGATAAAAAAATATCTTTCCAGTAATTCGGACAAATGGCCAATTTTTAGGAGGTGCACCGGGAAAATAAAAAAGTTCTCCCCTAACTTCTTTCAACAACTCCAGATTGATCCTCAAAAGGTTTTCACTAAAGGTACCTCCTGCAGTGTTTTCCAGAAAAAATCTTTCTACCAAAAGATGCTCTCCAAGGCTTTCTTTGTTAGAAAATCTTTGAACAAGCTCTCCGGTGGAAAACTTAAAGAGTTCTTCAGGCCTTTCTAATCTGAGCCCCAGCTTTTTTTCTATACCTGGCAAAAACCACCTGTAAACCTTAGGGATTGGAAAGCTCATGATCAACTTCTCGCACTGCCTTTGCTATTTCTGCGTAGTCTTCCGGGAAAAGACACCTTACATCAAGCAAAAAAGCATCTTCCTCTATTCTTCCTATAATAGGTACTTCTCTCTTCCGCAATCGTTCCTGTATCCACTGAGCAGGCTTTTCACAGGAAAGGGCCACAGCATAAGAAGGAAGCTCAAGCTTGGGGAGTGCTCCACCCCCTGCTTTCCCACTCGTCCGAACAAGCCTGCAGGAAATGTTTTTCAGACCCTGCCTTCCAAGAATCCTCCTCAGCCTCTGAGCCTCCTTTTTGAGTTCTGCTTCAGATCTGAGTATCATCCTTAAAATCGGGATCTTCTGGATAGCCCAATCTTCACACCTATAAAGCCTCAAAGTCGCCTCAAGGCCAGCCAGAGTAAGCTTATCTATTCTCAAAGCCCGGTTAAGAGGATTTCTACGAATTTCTTCTATTATTTCTTTTTTCCCAAGAATAATCCCTGCCTGAGGCCCACCAAGAAGCTTATCTCCTGAAAATGTAACTACATCCACTCCCGATTTCACCACTTCCTGCACAGTAGGTTCTTTTATTAATCTGTACTTAGAAAAGTCTACAAAACACCCGCTTCCTAAGTCCTCCATTACAAGAAGGCCGTGCTTTCTGGCAATGGAAACCAGCTCCTTGGCCAAAACTTCTTTTGTAAAACCTTCTATGTAATAATTACTCTTGTGTACTTTTAAAAGAAGGGCAGTATTTTCACCTATTGCCCTCTCATAATCATGGAGATGAGTTTTATTAGTTGTCCCCACTTCTTTCAAAATACAACCAGCCCAGGCCATAACCTCAGGTATTCTAAAAGACCCTCCTATCTCTACGAGTTCACCCCTTGATACAATTACTTCTTTCCCTTTGGCAAGTGTATTAAGAGAAATCAGCACTGCTGCAGCATTATTATTAACTACAAGAGCCCCCTCCGCACCAGTAATCTCTTTAAGCACCTCTTCCACATGCACATAACGGGAACCTCTTTTGCCTTTCATAAGATCGTATTCAAGATTTGAATACCACTTACTCACCCGCAAAATTGCCTCTACCGCCTCTTCAGCAAGGGGAGATCTACCAAGATTGGTGTGTACCACCACACCTGTAGCATTTATTACCCTCTTTAAAGAAGGAGTCTCGTACTTTTTAAAAACCTCCAGCAGAAGATTCTCAAGTAGTTCCTCTTTGAGCTCTTTTATTTCTCCTTTAAAGCTTTTTTCTCTTAAAATGGCAGCAACCTTCCTTGCAGGCTCTGTAAAATAGGAAAATGGATATTCTGGAAAGAGCCGGAAAAGTTTCTCTTTTAATTCGTTAACTGAGGGTATTCTCATTATCTCACAAGGCGTTTTACAAACTTTTCAATGCGCTCAAGCGCTTCTTCAAGAACTTTTTCTTCCGGGAGAAACACTATTCTGAAATGCTTTGTTCCTGGTTTCTGACCAAAACCACTTCCATGAACAACTACCACTCCCTCTTCAAGAATAAGTCTCTTAACAAAGTCCAGGTCAGAAATACCTTCAATATGAAGCCTGGGAAAGGCATAAAAAGCCCCTTCGGGTTTTACACAGGAAATATAAGGAATCTGGTTAAGCCCCTCCACAATCAAATCCCTTCTTTTTTTAAGAAGATGAATAACTTTTTTTACATAGGTATTTTTTCCATTCAAGGCCTTGGGGATAGCAAACTGAAGGGGATGGGGAGCACAAAGCCTTGCCCTTGCCAGCTTATGAATGGCTTCCACATAGTCCTTTACTACTTCCTCAGGGCCTGAAACTATCCCCCAACCAATCCTGAAACCAGGCGCAAAATAACACTTGGAAAGTCCATTAAAAGTAACTACCACCACATCTCTGCTCAAAGATGCAATGGAAATATTTTTCTTATCACTATCAAGCACTAACTGATCATAAATTTCGTCAGAAAAGATTACAAGATTGTGCCTTTTCGCAATTTCTATAATCTGTTCAAGCACCTCTCTGGAATAAACCGCACCAGTAGGATTATTGGGGCTTATTATTACAATAGCCTTTGTCTTTTCATCAATAAGCTCTTCTACATCTTCTATCCTTGGCTCCCAATTTTTCTCTTCTTCTAAATAATAAAACCTTGGCTCAATACCAAACTTTGCAATAATTGCCTGATAGAGAGGATAACACGGACAGGGCAAAAGTATATTTTCTCCCGGATTCACCAGAGCAGAAATAGCAAACTCTATGGCCTCGCTTGTACCCTGAGTAATGTATACATCAACAGGTTCTATACCTCTTTTTCTGGCATAATTTTTAATAGCTTCTATAGCTGGAGCAATTCCTACAGAGTCAGAATAAGAATTGAAATTTTTTTTCAGTGCTTTGCAGGCACTCTCTACCACTTCTGGCGGGGTGGTAAAACCATACTGAACCGGATCACCAATGTTAAGATAAATTAAATCTTTTCCCAGCTTTTTAGCTTCTTTTGAGGCTTCAACAATATCTCTTATGGCATACTCAATAGCCCAGGTCCGAAGAGCTGGCTTAATCTTAAACACATAGCCCATCTTTTACCGACCTACCCCCTCTTCCCCCTGTGTTTAAAATAAATATAATCCTACCAAAATTTTTTTTGTCAACATATTTAGCTTCTAAAAATTTGAAAAAATTAAGGTTTGAAAAAATTAAAGCACTTCAATTTCCCGACAGAATGAAGTGGAAAACCACTAATTAAATTCTCAAACTGTAGAAAACTCTGCCTTTTTATTTTAAAAATTTGTGTTATTTTTCTCTTTGTAAAAGCACTCAGGAAAAATGAAATGCAAAATTCAGAAAAGAAAATCCTTGTGGTAGAAGACGAGGAAGAAATTGCCCAGCTTATAGCTCACCTCTTTAAAAAAGAGGGATTTCAAACTGACATAGCCTATAGCGGAGAAGTAGCCCTTAAAAAGCTTGAAGAAAATTCTTATGACCTGGTTATTCTTGATCTTATGCTTCCCAAAATTCAGGGGCTTGACATCTGCAAGTACATTAGAAGTAATCCTCGGCTGAATCATATGGCAGTGGTTATCCTCACGGTGAAAAGCGACGAAGTGGACAAGGTGCTCGGGCTTGAGCTCGGAGCAGACGATTACATCACAAAGCCCTTCAGTCCAAGGGAGCTCGTGGCAAGGGTAAAAGCTGTCTTGAGGCGATATGAAAAGAGCGTGCCCAAAGAAAAAAACACCTGCCTTGAATTTGGAGAGCTGAAAATTGATAGGGATGCTCAC
>JAMOQE010000025.1 GCA_027064165.1 Thermodesulfatator sp.
CAGTATCTTTCCACCTTTACTGGAAAACTTTCCTCTAATATACCTTTAATGGCTTCTCTAAAAGTAGATTCTGCCTGAAGACCCCAGCGAGCACCAAGAGCTCCCACTCCTGTATCATATTTTCTATGAAGTTTTTTAATTTCTTCCAAAGTTTGCTGCCATCTTTTATCCGACTCTTCTTTGAGCTCCCTCCACTTTCTCTCTGACTCTTTCTTAAGTTCCCTCCATTTTTTCTCTGATTCTTCTCTGAGTTGCTTTATTTCATTCATGGCCTGTTGCCATTTTTTATCCGACTCTTCTTTAAGCTCCCTCCACTTCCTCTCTGACTCTTCCTTAAGTTCCTTCCATTTCCTCTCTGATTCTTCTCTGAGTTGCTTTATTTCTTTCATGGCTTGCTGCCACTTTTCCTCTGATTCTTCTCTGAGTTGCTTTATTTCATTCATGGCCTGTTGCCATTTTTTATCCGACTCTTCCCTGAGCTGTTTTATTTCATTCATGGCCTGTTGCCACTTTCTCTCCGATTCTTCCCTGAGTTCCCTCCACTTTTTTTCTGATTCTTCTCTCTGGGCTTTAAGTTCTAAAAGAAGTTTTTCAAATCTATCTTCTGTTTTTTGCTTATCAGCACACTTTTCAGAAATCAGTTCTTCCAAAAATTTTTTTACTTCCGGGTGAGTTTTTATAAATTCGGGAAGCTTTTTATAAATCACTTCTTCTATTAATTTTTCGTTAAAAGGGTTTTGATGAAGCATTTTTTCCTCCTTTTTATTGTTAAAATCTTATTTTAAACTATAATACAATTTTAACAAAAAATAAATGGATATTACTTACAGAAGAATGTACAGGTTAAAAATAAAAGGAAGTTTTTCTTCAGCTCACTATTTAAAAAATTATCAGGGTGCATGTGAAAATCTGCATGGCCATAATTGGGTTGTAGAGGTTGAAGTAAAAGGAAAAAAGTTAAATTCCATAGGGCTTCTTATTGATTTCAAAGAATTAAAAAAAGCTTTAAAAAAAGTGCTTTCTGAGCTTGATCACAAGTTGCTAAATGAGCTTCCATTCTTTAAAGAAAACAACCCTTCTTCAGAGCTCATTGCCTATTATATTTTCAAAAGGCTTGAGGAAGAGCTTTCTGCTTTTCCAGAAGTAAAGGTGAGTTCTGTCACAGTATTTGAAACAGAAGGCGCATCCGCTACCTATTATGAAGACTGAGCTCAAAGTCTCTGAAGTCTTTTACAGCATCCAGGGAGAAGGCCCTCTCTCTGGAAGACCTGCAATATTTATAAGGCTCTATGGATGTAACTTAAGCTGCAGGTGGTGTGATACAAAGTATGCAAGAGAAGGAGGGAAGTTTGAAGTATGGCCTATTGAAGAACTTTTAAAGCTTATTGCTACAAAGTTTCAGGGCGTTAAAGAAATAACTATTACAGGGGGGGAGCCACTTTTTCAGAAAGCCACCCTGCCTTTTATAAAAGAACTTCTTAAGGCTGATTATGTTGTTTCTCTTGAAACCAATGGAAGCATATCTCTTGAAGGAGTGCCAGGAGAAGTAATAAAGGTAATGGACATCAAAACCCCTTCTTCTGGGATGGAAGCTTTCAATTTATACGAAAATCTAAAATTTCTTGATAAAAAAGATGCTGTAAAGTTTGTTATTGCAGATAGAAAGGACTTTGAATGGAGTATCAAAAAATGCAAAGAATTTGGCATTTTTGAAAAGTGTGAGGTGTTTTTTTCGCCTGTATGGAGAAGACTGTCTGGGAAAAGACTGGCGGACTGGATCCTTAAAGCAAAAGCCCCTGTAAGACTTCAGCTTCAGCTCCACAAAGTCTTAAAGTTTAAATAATTTGGCAAAGCTTATAATCTATGGTAAAATAAAATTATGAAAACCAAGAGAGTTGAACTTCCTGCGAAATCAAATGTACTTGCCCTTCCCGATGCTCCCAGTAAAGAAGAAAAAGAGACAACTCTTCCTACAAAATTTGATCCTTTACAAAAGTATTTACAGGAAATAAGTAAGTATCCAGTACTTTCAAGAGAGGAAGAAGAGGCTATTGCCAAGGCTTATTATAAAACAAAAGACCCCAGACTTGCCTATAAGCTGGTGGTATCAAATTTAAGACTTGTTGTAAAAATTGCCCTTGAATTTCAGAAATTCTGGGCTTATAACTTTCTTGATCTCATTCAGGAGGGAAACCTCGGGCTTCTTCAGGCTGTAAAGAAGTTTGATCCCTATAAAGGGGTTAAGTTTTCTTATTATGCCTCTTTCTGGATAAAAGCCTATATTTTAAAATACATAATGGACAACTGGAAACTTGTAAAAATGGGGACAACTCAGGCTCAAAGAAAGCTCTTTTACAGATTGAGAAAAGAAAAAGAGAAGCTTGCTGCTCTTGGTTTTGAACCCACACCCAGGGAACTTGCCAGAAGGCTCGGCGTTAAGGAAAAAGAAGTTGAAGAAATGGAACAGCGAATGTTCTCTCAGGACTTGAGCCTTGAAGCCCCTGTGTCTCAGGATTCTGAAGATACTCTTGCCAGTTTTTTAAAAGATAACAGGCCTACTCCAGAAGAAGTTTATGCCAAACAGGAAGTAATGGAAAATTTTAAAAAAATTTTGAAAGAATTTGCACAGACACTTAAAGGAAAAGATTATGTGGTGTTTCACGAGAGGCTTTTTGCAGAAAAACCCAAAACTCTTCAAGAACTTTCTCAAAAACTCGGGATTTCAAAAGAAAGGGTGAGACAGATTGAAGAAAAAATAATAAAGAATTTGAGAAAATACTTTCAGGAGAGATTGCCAGATGCTCACTATTATCCTAAGGCCCTCCCCTACCAAAGTTAAAAAAATTTTTTTAATACTAATTCTGGTTCTTCTTTCCTATTCACCTATAACTGCTGAGGCTTATCACTTTTTTTATTATCCTCGTGACTATTACAATTATTACTATTTCCTTCTCGCCCTGAATACAGACAATCCATCTAAAAAAGAATATTATCTTTTTAGAGCAATTGAACTTGACCCCGCGTCATTTTATCTGAAAAAAGAACTGTTTTATTTTTATCTTCAACACAAAAAGTTTAACGAAGCAGAAAAACTT
>JAMOQE010000026.1 GCA_027064165.1 Thermodesulfatator sp.
CAAGGTATGAAAGGCTTAAAGCAAAGCACAGGACTACAACTCAAGGACTTTTAAAACTTTTGGAAGAGCTTAAAAAAGAGCTTGAGCTAATAGAAACCGGGGAAGAGGGGCTTTCTGAGCTAAGGGCTGAGGTAGAAGAGCTTGGAAAAAAGGCTCTTTCCTTAGCAAAAGATCTTTCTCAAAAAAGGCTAAAGGCAGCTTCTAAGCTTAAAACTGCACTTACTTCAGGACTTAAAGAGCTTGGGATGGAAAAGGTTGTGCTTGAAGTCAGGGTAATTTCAAAAGAGCCAAAGGTGGAAAATCTTAGCCAAAATGGGCTTGACGAAGTTGAGCTTCTTTTTTCTTCAAATCCAGGTATTGCCCCTCAGCCACTTCATAAAGTTGCCTCTGGAGGTGAGCTATCAAGAGTATTTCTTGCCTTAAAAAGCCTTTTAAAAGAGGCAGATGAGGGTTTAACCTTTGTGTTTGACGAGGTGGACACAGGCATTGGTGGAATAACTGCCAAAAAAGTGGGACAAAAGTTAAAAGAGCTTTCAAGGACCTCGCAGGTTCTCTGCATAACTCATCTTCCTCAAATAGCAGCCCTTGCAGATGAGCACTATGTGGTGGAAAAGGAAATTCAGGGAGATGCCACTGTTACCCGGATAAAAAAAGTGAAGGGAAGAGAAAGACTAAGGGAAATAGCACGGATGCTTGGAAATCCAGATGATCTTGAGCTTGCAAAAAGCTTTCTTTCAGGAGAGCGCCTTTAAATGGCTGAAAAAAAAGCAGTTGTGCTTGTCTCTGAGGGGCTTGATAGCCTTTTGACGCTTTTAATCCTGAAAAACCAGGGAATAGAGCCCATTGCCTTAAAGCTTATTACCCCTTTTTTTGGCTGGAAATATAAAAAAGAGCAGGAAGCCTTTAAGAAAAAGCTTGAAGCACTTGGAGTAAGTGAAGTCAAAGTAATTGACATAACAGAGGAGTTTCTTGAGGTTTTAAAGAAACCAAGGTATGGATATGGCTCCTATGCCAACCCTTGTATTGATTGTAAAATTCTTATGCTAAAAAAGGCACGGGAGGTGCTTTCTGAGACAGGGGCTTCTTTTATTGCTACTGGTGAGGTGCTGGGCCAAAGGCCCATGAGCCAGAATAAAGCCTCCCTTGAGCTGATAGAAAAAAGAGCGGGCGTGGAAGGGCTTGTTTTAAGGCCACTTTCTGCAAAACTCCTTGCTCCTACAGAGGTAGAGAAAAAGGGGCTTGTAAATAGAGAAGCCCTTTTTGACATCTATGGCAGAAGAAGAGTAAGACAGATTGAGCTTGCCAGGAAGCTGGGGTTAAAGGAAATCCCCTCCCCCTCTGGAGGCTGCCTTCTTACAGATCCTCAGATTGGAGAAAGGGTGCTAACAGTAATAAAAGAAAAAAGGCCTCTTACCAGGAACACTGCAGAGTTACTTACTTTTGGAAGGCACTTTTTTGAAGAGGGCTTGTGGGTTGTGCTTGGTAGAAACCAAGAGGAAAACCAAAGGCTCTTTGAACTCACAAAAGATGAGTTTGTCTGCTATAGTCTGAATTTCCCTGCCCCCTGTCTGGTAGTGGTTGAAGGAGAGCCTCCTGAAGAGTATTTAAAATCCCTGCTTTTAAAATATTCCAAAAAAGCCCGGCAGGCTCTGGAAAAAGGAGAGGAGGTAGTCCTTGAAAAACTCAATTAATCCAGTTATTAAAACAGTTGCCCTGCTTACTGACTTTGGTACAACGGATCACTTTGCAGGTGTGGTAAAGGCAAAAATTTTAAAAGAGCTTTATACAGAGCCTGAATATCAAAATATTGTAGTAAATTTTATTGACATAACCCATGAAATTCCTCCCCAGGATGTAAAAAAAGCTGCACTTGAGCTCAAGTTTGCCTATCCGCACTTTCCAGAGGGCACTCTGTTTCTCTGTGTGGTTGATCCAGGGGTTGGCACAGAGAGAAAGGTGCTTGTGTTTGAAACAGAAAAATACACCTTTGTTTCTCCTGACAATGGGCTTTTAACTCTGGTGCTGAAAAACGAAAAAGGAGTGCTCTGGGAAATAGAGAAAGAAAAGTTTTTCCGCCCGCCTTTTAGCAGCACCTTTCACGCAAGGGATCTTTTTGCCCCTCTTGTTGCGTATCTCTTAAAAGAAAAGCCCCTTGAAGGAAAGGCAAAAAAGGTGTCTCCAGAAAAAGCAGTGCTTCTTCATTTTCCAGAGCCTAAGCCCCTGAAAGATGGCTTTCTTCTTTCTGTGTGGTATGTGGATAGGTTTGGTAATCTTTTTACCAACTTTTCAGAAGAGCTTGCAGAGAGGGAATTTGAAGTGTTTGTAAATGAAGAGCCTGTGCCCTTAGTAAAAAGCTATGCTTATGGAAAAGAAGGAGATGTGATTGCCCTTTTTGGAAGCGAGGGACTGCTTGAAGTGGCAATAAAAAATGGTTCTGCTTACGAAAAACTCGGAATTCCAGAAATTAAAATAAAATGGAAGAAATAAGCCCTTCTTCTATAAGCCTTACCCCTTTTTTAAATGGAAAACTAAAAATCTTTCAACCTGAAAAGGGCTATAGATTTGGCATAGATTCCTTACTTCTTGCTTATTTTTTGAGATTAAAGCCAGGGGAGAGGGTGCTTGAGGCATGTGCTGGATGCGGTGTGATAAGTCTTATTGCACTCTGGAGATTTCCCAAGAGCAGGATATTTGCCTTAGAGTTTGACAAGCTTTTAGTGAGGTGCCTTTTTCTAAATGCTAAGGAGAACTCTTTTGAAAACAGACTCTTTCCTTTAATGGGAGATGTACTAAAGCCTCCTTTCAGGGAAAATTTTTTTGATGTAGTGTTTTTAAATCCGCCCTACTTTAAAAAAGGAACTGGCAGGGAAAGTCCCTATCACTTTGAAAATCTTGCAAGAAGAGAGGAAGCAGGATTTCTTCCCGAGTTAATAAACGCTTTAAAAAGAGTGCTCAAAAACAGGGGAAGGTTGTATCTTGTATTTACAGCTTATAGGCTGGCAGAGCTTATTTTTTTGCTAAAAAATGAAAAAATTGAACCCAAATTTTTAAGGCTTGTGCACTCCTATCCAGGAGCTGAGGCAAAGCTTGTACTTATTGAAGGGATAAAAGGCGGTGGAGAGGAAGTAAGGATTCTCCCTCCCCTTTATGTGTATGAAAAACCCTCTGGGGACTACTCCCCAGAGGTAAAGGCCTGGCTAAAAGGAGATAGCTAAGCCTCTTCCCAGAATCTTTCTTTTGCCACCATAAGTTCTGCTGCTTCAAGGAGAAGCAGCCCTGATTCAAAAAGGGAATTTTCTCCCAGAAATCTTGCCTGTTTCATAAGCACAAGCTGTTTTTCAACCTCCTCTTCAGACAGACCTGAAAGCTTTTTAATGGTCTTCCAGTTTTCAGGCTCTATGCGGATTCTTCTTTCTTTGACATAAAGTGTCCCTGCTTCTTTGATGGCTTTAAGGATCTTTATAGTCCAAGGATTAACAGGGTTTGCAATGCCTGTGGGAGTGCCTGCAGTTGCCCTTTTAATGAGCTTTCCTGCCTCAGTAAGGGTTACCACATTGCAGGTCTCAAGATTAACAATTCCTTTTGCATCAAGCTTTTCCAGCGCAAGATAGACTTCTTCCTCTTCCTTTGGAAAATAGGGTTCAATAAGTTCTTCCTTTATAAACACACCCCGGGTATAGGGTATAGCCTTTAGCACCCTTAATTCAAAAGCAGTAAGATGGGGAATTCTTGTGATAAAAGTTGCCATTCTGGCATAAAATTCTCCAGAGGTTGTAGGAGCTCCCTTGCCTACGAGATTTTCCTCTTCAGCCTTTAAAAACCAGCTATAATCAGGCACATGAAAGTCCTTAAGGCGGGTTACAGTAATGGCTTTTACGGCATAGGCATGTATCTGCCTTTCTTTAACTTCTTTTTGATCCTTTAACACCTGCCTGCCAAATTCTGTGAAGTCATAATAAAGTTTGCCCTTTTCATTGATCTTTGTTTCAATAACTGCCTGAGCTTCAAGAGAAAAAAGGGCTGTGGAGATGTCATAATACTTGTTAAACCACTCCTCAATCTTTTTTGCCTCTTCAAGCTCTTTGAGAAGCTGCTGTTTCTTTTGAGGAAGCTCTTTTAAACGCCTGCCATACCTTGCAAGAAGCTCCTTTGCCTCTTTTACCTTTCTCTCAAACACAATCTTCCAGATTTCCTCCTTGGTTGGCAAAACTTCTGGATTGGAGGCATTTAACTCCCAGAGCCTGTCAATGGCTTTAATAATTGCAATCTCTACTTCGTCAAAATCAAGACTCCATGCCTCAGAATCTACCTCTCTATTGTACATCCTCCAGGCAAGGTAAAGATGCCTTCCCCCAGGAAGGAGTTCACCATTATCCTTGATGTATCCCTGAGATACAAGCATTTCAAAGGTCTTCTCATCAACAGCCTCTTTTCCTTCTTTTACCACTCTTGCCAGGTTTTCAAGAATCTCTGCAGAGACATTTATGGGAAGTGCAGGTGCAGACTTTAAAAGCCCCAATCTAATTTGCTGTCCCAGCCCAGTAAGGGTAAACACATCTGAATTGGGAGCAGAAAAGGCAATAAGCCTCTGGGCTTCAAGCTCAAATAGCTCATGCCTTCCAACTTCTGCCGTATTTTTGAGAATGGATTTAAGACCGGGACCTGGTGGCATCTGCCTTAAATAATTGGTTAGTCTTTTATCTACGGTTATGTGAGGCTTTGCCTCCTGATAGGCCTGCCAGATGGTATCAGCGTATGCAGTAAGCTGACCATTCCTGGCAAACCCCCTTTCCTCAAGCCTTTGCCTTGCGTCTTCAGGACACCTTCCCTGACACTTCCTTGACACATCAATCATGGCAATAATTTCGCTTCCAATCCAGCGAAATCCTTCATCCCAGTCCTCAATCTTTGGAATTTTTCCCTTTTGCTCAAGTTCAAGAAGGGTCTCAGCAACAAGCATTCCTGGATAAGTAAGGTGATACT
The DNA here is from genome assembly GCA_027064165.1 of Thermodesulfatator sp. GTDB lineage: Bacteria > Desulfobacterota > Thermodesulfobacteria > Thermodesulfobacteriales > Thermodesulfobacteriaceae > Thermodesulfobacterium. Next base: position 4,984 of record JAMOQE010000026.1, read on the forward strand.
TGTCAAGGTCCTCCAGCCTGAGAATTCCCATAAGATTGAGCTGGTTTAAGTACTCCAAAATCTCTGGCTCTTTGTCTGCCTTTGAATAAAACTCATCTCCTGCAAGCTTGCCAAGATAAATCTCTTTCAAAAGTAAGGCATGGGGCTTGGTTATAATCATCTGTTCCTCCTTTTTAAATTTTTTTAACAAAAGCTCTTCTAAAAAGTAAGGCACAAGGCTTGGATTTCAAGAGAGAATGTATTATTTTTTAATTTAAAAAGGGGGTAAAATGAAAAAAGAGGCTCTTCTTTACGAAAAGCTTTCGGAAAATAAAGTAAAGTGTCTGCTTTGTGGACACGGCTGTGTTATCCCTGATGGAAAAAGAGGAATATGCAGGATAAGATTAAACGAAAAGGGGACTCTTTACAGCCTTGTTTATGGAAGGCCTGTAGCAGAAGCCATTGATCCCATTGAAAAAAAGCCCCTTTATCACTTTCTTCCTGGTTCTCTTTCCTATTCCATTTCCACTGTAGGATGCAATTTCAGGTGCCTCTTTTGCCAGAATTATCACATTTCTCAGTATCCTGTTGAGGAAAGAGGCATTCCTGGAGAGTTTGTTTCTCCTGAGGAAATTGTAGAAAGGGCACTCTTTTACAGAGCAAAAAGCATTTCCTACACCTATACCGAACCCACCATATACTTTGAATATGCCCTTGAGATTGCGAAAATTGCTAAGGAAAAAGGGCTTAAAAATGTATTTGTGTCAAATGGATATATGTCTGTTAAAGCAATAGAACTAATAGCACCCTATCTTGATGGAATAAATGTGGACTTAAAGTCTTTCAGGGACGATTTTTACAAAAAGCTTTGCGGAGCAAGGCTAAGACCAGTGCTTGATTCTTTAAAATCCCTTAAAAAGGCTGGTATCTGGGTAGAAGTTACTACTCTCATTATTCCAGAAAAAAACGATGATCCAGAAGAACTAAAAGACATAGCAGGATTTATAAAAGATGAGCTTGGGGCAGAAACTCCCTGGCATATCTCTCGCTTCTATCCCACTTATAAAATGCAGGACCACTATCCCACACCTGTTGAAACTCTTGAAAAGGCCTATGAAATAGGCAAAGCTATGGGGCTTAAATTCATTTATCTGGGAAATGTTCCCGGACATCCTCTGGACAATACCTATTGTCCTTCCTGTGGGAAACTTCTTATAAAAAGGGCTGGTTTTAATATTGTAAAGCTTGAGATTACTGAGGAAGGCAGGTGCCCTGCCTGTGGGGCTGAGATTGAGGGAGTCTGGAAATAAGCTGCCCGCAGGCTGCCCTTATGCCAAGCCCTTTGCTCTTTCTCACCGTGGTAAGAATACGCTTTGAAAGCAAAAATTCTTGAAAAGTCTTTACTCTTTCCTCCGAGGGTCTTTCAAAAGGAAGCTCAGGATGAGGGTTAAAGGGAATAAGATTTACTTTAAAAGGAAAGCCCTTTAAAAGACTGACAAGTTCCCTTGCACACTCAAGAGAATCATTTACTCCTTTAAGTAGCACATACTCTATGGTAGTCCTTCCCCTTTTTACCCTGGGAAACCTCTTGCAGGCCTCTATAAGTTCTTTTACTGAATACTTTCTGGCAATGGGAATAAGCTGCCTTCTTATTTTATCGTTTGGAGCGTGAAGGGAGATGGCAAGAGCCGTGGGAAAAACTCTTGCAAGCTCATCTATTTTTTCTACTATTCCCACTGTTGAAACAGTAAGCCTTTTTCTGGAAAAGTTAAATCCCTTTGGATGGGAAAGTATGCGAAGGCTTTTTACCAGATTATCAAAATTTAAAAGTGGCTCTCCCATTCCCATGAACACAATATTTCGCAGAGGAAGCTCAAAACCCTTTTCCTGAACAAATTTCTTTGCAATCACCACCTGGCTAATAATCTCTTCCACTTTAAGATTTCTCTTAAATCCCATTTTGCCTGTAAGACAGAACCTGCATCCTATAGGACATCCCACCTGAGTGGATACGCAAAGTGTAAAGTGATCCCTCTCTGGAATAAGCACAGTTTCTATTTGCAAGTCATCCTCAAGTTTCAGGGCAAATTTAACTGTGCCATCTGTATCCTGCTGAAGATCCACCACTTCTGGAAGCTCTAAAGAAAAAAGCCCTGAGAGACGTGCCCTCAGGGCTTTGGGAAGATCTGTCATTTCCTGAAAGGAAAGGGCACACCTTGCAGTAAGCCAGTGAAAAACCTGGTCTCCCCTGTAGGCAGGTTCTCCAAGCTCCTTGAAAAGCTCCCTTAGTTCCTCAAGCTCAAACCCTCTTAAATTGGGCTTATCCATCTCATTAAAGCTCAACTGGCTTTACCTGATAAACCGTGGGAAGTTTATTTATCTCAGCAATCACCTCAGGAGGGGCAGGAGTCTCAAGCTCAATCAGAATCACCTTGCTTCCCTTCATGGGATCATGCCCTACATACATGCGAGCAATGTTTATCTCATGAGAGCCGAGAATCGTGCCTATGCTTCCGATTACTCCTGGCCGATCCTCATGATAGATATAAAGCATGTGCCCTTTGGGCAGGGCATCCACCCTGAAGCCATTTATCTTCACTATCCTTGGCTCACTCTTTCCAAAAAAAGTGCCCTCAACAAGGTTTTCATCCTTTTCGTGCTTAAGCCTGAGACTTATAAGACTGGTAAAATCTTCACTCACCTCGGTCTTTGACTCAGTTACTTTTATGTTTCTCTCTTTTGCCCTGTAAAGCGCATTTACATAGTTCACATCCTCTTTCAATATAGGATAAAGAATGGCCTTAACAAGGGCAAGGGTAAGGGGCTTTACATCAAGGTCTGCAATCTCTCCCTTATAGGTAATTTCTATTTCTTTTATAGGGCCTTCACCAAGCTGGGCAGCAAGAAGGCCCATTTTTTCCACAAGCTCAAGGGCTGGGGCAAGTTGTTTCAATTCCTCTCCACTAAGAGAAGGTACATTTACTGCATTCCTGATAATGCCTTTGAGAAGATAATCAGCCACCTGTTTTGCAATCTCAACGGCAACCACCTTCTGTGCCTCAACAGTTGAGGCTCCAAGATGAGGTGTACCAATAAAGTTGTCAAGCTTTAAAAGAGGATGCTCTGGATCAACCGGCTCTTTTTCAAATACATCAAGGGCAGCTCCGGCTACCTTGCCAGAAACCATGGCGTCATAAAGGGCCTGCTCGTCAACTATTCCACCCCTTGCACAATTTATAAGATAAACCCCATCTTTCATAAGAGAAAAGGCCTTTTCATCAACCAGGTGATATGTTTCTTTGGTAAGGGGTGTATGAATAGTAATAAAGTCTGCCCTTTTAAAGAGGTCTTCAAGGCTTACAAGCTCTATACCTTTTTTCTCTGCAGTCTCAGGAGAGACAAAAGGGTCATAAGCAATTACCTTCATCTTAAGCCCAATAGCCCTGTCTGCTACAATACTTCCTATTCTTCCAAGACCAATGATGCCAAGCACCTTGCCATTTAGCTCAACCCCCATGAACTTCTTTTTCTCCCACTTACCTGCCTTGAGAGATGCCACTGCCTGGGGCACCTTCCTTGCCAGAGAAAAAAGCAAAGCCAAGGTATGCTCTGCTGCTGAAAGGGTGTTTCCACCAGGCACATTCATAACAACTATGCCCTTTTCATTTGCAGCAGGAATATCCACATTGTCAAGGCCTGTTCCTGCCCTTCCAATAACCTTCAGGTTCTTTGCCCGCTCTATCACCTCTCTTGTTACCTTGGTGCCACTTCTTATCACAAGCCCGTGAAATTCTGGAATAATCTCAAGTAGCTCTTCATGGGGAAGGCCTGGCTTATAAACCACTTCAAGCCCGCTTTTTTCCAGAATTTCAAGGCCTTCCCTGGAAAGGGAATCAGACACAAGCACTTTCATCTTTCACTACCTCCTCTAATTTTATTTAAGGGGCATATCGTAAGAAAAATAAAGTTTTATTCCTCTCTCCGTTACATACTTTTGCACAAGAGGATGAGCCTGATATGTTACCATTAAAAGTATCTTTTCTCCAGATATAAATTTTTCTATTTTTTTTATAAGCTTTAAAAACTTATCTACATCTTTCTTTTTAAGCTGAGTTTTGCACTCTCCAATAATCCAGATTTCAGCTCCTTCAGAATTTTTCCCTTTTCCTATAATATTTACTTCCACATAGTTTCCTGGAGAAATTTCAATAAAATCTCGTCTGAGTTTTTCTACTGTGATGCCAAAATCCTTTTTTAAAAGCTCGGGAAGACCAACAAATGCCCTATCCTCAAGCACATAGCCCACTGTATGCTGAAGGGCACCCACCATTTCTCTTGTTTTCCTGTGTTCTTTAACAAGCTTCTTAAGCTCCTCCTCTGTCTCCCTCTGTCTCTCTGCAAGCTCCTTTAATGCCTCCTCCGTCTCCCTCTGCTTCTCTGCAAGCTCATCCACTCTCTGCGCAAGCTTCTTTAACGCCTCCTCTGTCTCCTTGTGAGCTTCTGCAATTTCTCTTTGTGTCTTTGATACCTCACTAAGAATTCTCCATACTCTCTCAAACTCTTCCCGAAATTCCACTTTGGAAATAAACCTTTCCTCTAAAAACTCAACTCTCTTAAAAAGCTCCAAAATTACCTCCCTTACTTCGGGATCAAGCTTCTCCAGTTTTTTCAAAATAAGGCCCTCAAACATCATTTTCACTTCAACCTTTATTTTTATATTTTAAAAATTTTCCTTCACATATTCAAGAAGGACCTGTTGAGCAGCTTTTACTCCCTCTCCGGGCACGACCTGATATCCATACTTAGAAAGTGCGGTCTCAAGGGCAGAAATGGCTACAAGCAAATCAAAGGGGCTTTGGTCTCCCATGTGAGTAATTCTGAAAATCTTTCCTTTAAGCTGTGCCTGCCCACCTGCAAATACAATCCCTAAGCTGTCCCGCAAATATTTCAAAAACTCTCCCACTTTTAAGCCATCTGGAGCCTTGACCACTGTAAGAGATTCAGAAGGCACCTCTGGAAATATTTCAAGCCCAAGAGCCCTGACCGCCTCTCTGCAAGCCCTTGCCTGTGCTTTATAATGGCTAAAAAGCCTTTCAAGGCCAATTTCTCTGATTCTCTTCAAGTTCTCTTTAAGCCCCAGAAGAAGGCTCACTGCAGGAGTAAAAGCCGTGGTATCCTTCTCATAAGCCTTAAGCTCTTTTTTTAGATTAAAATAGTACTTGGGAAGCTTTGAATTTTCTGCAAACTTCCATGCCTTTTGAGAGAGAGCAATAAAAGAAAGGCCTGGAGGAAGGCTAAGTGCCTTCTGAGAGCCTGTGATCACCACATCAAGCCCCCACTCATCCATAGGAAGCTCATACACCCCAAGAGCAGTTATAGCATCTACTACAAGAACTGTATTTTCTCTCTCCCGTGTAAGCTCTGCAATCTCCTTTACTGGATGCTTTACCCCTGTAGAAGTCTCACAGGCCTGGATAAGCACTCCCTTGATTGAGGAGTTTTCATCAAGCTTCTTTTTCACCTCTTCCACTTTAACTGCCTTTCCCCAGGGAACTTCAATCACCACTGGATCAAGCCCATAAGTTTCTGCAAGCTCAGCCCACCTTTCTCCAAATTTTCCCCCAACAACTACAAGCACCTTATCTCCTGGAGAAAAAAGATTCAAAATGGCTGCCTCCATAGCACCTGTACCAGAAGAAGCAAAGAAAAACACTTTTTCCTTGGTCTGAAAAAGATACTGCAAACCCTCTCTAATTTCTTTTAGAACCTCTGAAAACTCAGGCAGCCTGTGATGAGTCATAGGCTGAGCCTGAGTTAAAAGCACCTTTGGAGGAACACTAACCGGACCAGGAGTAAAAAGATACTTCTTTCTTAAAAATTCCATTTTCCCTACCCTCCTTATACTTCTATATCAAGGATTTCAAATACTTTTTCCCCTGAAGGCGTTTTAACTCTTACTTCTTCTCCAATCTCTTTTCCAATCAGTGCCCTGGCAATGGGAGAACTAACAGAAATCTTTCCATTGGCAGGATCGGACTCATAGGGACCAACGATCTGATAAACCACTTCCTCATCTGTCTCAAGGTTGAGAAGCCTTACCTTTACTCCAAACTGCACCCTATCCGGAGCTTCCTTTAAAGGTGGTATTACCTCTGCCTTGGCAAGAATCCCTGAAAGTTCCTGAATTCTTCCCTCTATGTAAGCCTGCCTCTCCTTGGCTGCCTCATATTCAGCATTTTCAGAAAGATCTCCGTGTGCCCTTGCCTCTTCAATGGCCTTAACCACTTTCCTTCTCTCCACCCTTATCAGATGATCCAGCTCCTGCTTGATTTTTTCAAGCCCCTCCGAAGTAAAAGGAATCCTATCCATCAGGCTTTAACCTCCTTCTTTTCTTTTAAAATTAATGTCTGAAAACCCTCTGGCCAGTAAATACCATGGCTACAGGAGGGTCTGCCTCATTACAGGCCTGTATTACCTCCCAGTCCCTTATAGACCCTCCGGGTTGAATAATGGCTGTTATTCCTTCTTTTATAGCAATGTCTGCTGAATCTCTAAAAGGCAAAAATCCATCTGACACCATCACAGAGCCTGGAAGCCCTCCCCTCTTCTCTTTCACTTCCTCATCTATCTCTTCTTTTTCTGAAGCCTTCCTTAAGCCTTTTTTTACCTCAAGCTCAAGCTGCTTATAAGAGATACCATATCTATCAAAACAAATCAGGTCTGCAAGCTTGGTGTATGCCTTAAAAATGGCAATTTCTGTGCATCCTACCCTGTCCTGCTCACCGGTTCCAATGCTTACAGTGCACTCATCTTTTACAAAAAGCACCGAATTTGAGCTAACACCCATCTGCACAGCCCAGCCAAAAAGCATGTCCCTCACTTCCCTTTCATCCGGTTCTCTTTTGCACCTGTATTCCACCCCGTCTTTTACTGCTACCGCAGGTTTTAAATCTTCTTTACTGCGTATTCTATTTTTCTGAGACACCTGAAGCACAAGCCCCCCATCTATCAGACTGGTAAATTCAACCACCGGATAGTCTGCATATTCCTCAAGCTTATCCATCCTTTTTATTCTTATGATTCTGAGATTTTTTCTTTTCTTCAAAATGTCAACAGCTCCTTCCTCATATTCCGGAGCAGCCACCACTTCAAAGTACTGAGAAGAAATTGCTTCAGCACAGGCCTTATCAACCGTCCTGTTAAGTGCTATGGCTCCTCCAAAGGCTGCAATTCTATCAGCCCTATAAGCCCTGAGAAAAGCCTCTTCAATCCTTTCTCCATAAGCCACTCCACAGGGATTATTGTGCTTTATAATCACACAGGCAGGTTTTGCTGAAAGGTAACGCAAAATATTCAAGGCGCTGTCCACATCTGTAAGGTTTGTTTTGCTTGGATGCTTCCCAAATTGAAGAAAGTCTTCCTCTTTTAAAGAGGAAACAAGACCAAGCCCGGGGGAAATAAACTCACACTCTCCAAGGATAAGATTTCCTGCTACAAGCTCATAAAGGGCTGCTTCCTGGTCTGGATTATCTCCATATCTCAGGCCTCTTTTTTCCACCTGGCCGTCTTCTAATTTCAACTCCCAGGTCCTTTTTTTATAAATCAAAGTTTGATCGCCAAAAGTAATCCTTATTTCTGAAGGAAAGTGATCAGGTAATACAGTCCTGTAAATTTTTTTTAAGTCTTCAGACATCTCTGTCCCCCTTTAAAGTCTTTTGCTAATTTTTCACAGAACCACTTTTAAGGGAGTTTATGTAATTTACCACATCTTCGGCAATTCTCCAAGTAGCTCCTCTGGGGCCAAGTCTTCTTTTCACTTCACTGAGAAGCTCCTTTATGTTTTCCCGCTTCTCCACATTTTCAAAAAGCTGAATCACGCCCTTTGTTATTTCTTCTGCAACCTCCTTTCCATGTAAAAATTCTGGATAAACTTCTTTTTTTAGAATAAGATTGGGAAGGCTTATATAAGGCACCTTTATCAAATGTCTGGCAAGGTAATACACCAGAGAAGGCACTCTATAAGTCACCACAGCAGGTGTTTTCATTATAGCTGCCTCAAGAGTTACTGTGCCAGAGGCAAGTACACTCACCGTGGAATACTTAAGCACTTCGTATTGAGTATTTTCTATCACTACCATTTCTTTTTTTGCCTGTTCCCAGAGTGGAGTTTCTGGCAGACTTGAGCATTTTACCATTACAGCCTGAGAAGAAGGAAGTTTATTTTTTAATTTTTGCCACACCCTGAGGAAAAGCGGAATGTGTCTCTCAACTTCTGCTTCTCTGCTGCCCGGAAAAAAACTAAAAATAGGTTTATCCGGCTCAAAACCATACACTTCTGTGAAAACTTTCTTTGAAATATTTACTTTAGCAAGATCAAGTAGAGGATGCCCAAAATAAATTGCCTTTATTCCATAATCTCTGAAAAATTCTTTCTCAAAAGGCAAAATTACATAAAGCCTATCCACACAGTCCCTGAGTATTTTAATGCGCCGCCTGTTCCATGCCCATACCTGAGGAGCTACATAATAAATGACAGGATAGCCCAGCTTTTTGGCAAGTCGGGCAATTTTTAAGTTGAACCCTGGAAAATCAACAAGAATTACAACATCCACTTTCCTCCTTTCCAGAAGTTCTTTTATTTGTTTGTAAACAAACCAGTATTTTCTGAGTTCTGAAAAACTGGGAAGCCCCACAAGAGCAAGATTTTCCGCAGAAAAAAGATTTTCCACACCAAGACTCCTTACCTTCGGTCCACCAATAGCAAGAAAGTGGAAGGCAGGATTTATTTCCCTGATTCTTTTTATAAGAAAATAAGCGTAAGTATCTCCTGAAATTTCCCCAGTAATAAGTAAAATTTTGTTAAAACTTCTGCCCTTCAACTAAACTTCCTCAAAGTTTCTTCCACCAGTTTTTTTATCTGAAAAGCAAGCCTGTGCACTTCAAGGCACTCACTTGCTGGTACTTTAACAGGCTTTGCTTCAGTAACACTCTCCACAAAGCTAAAAAGCTCTTTTTTAAGAGGATCTCCTGCTTCAAAGCACTTTTTTTCAAGAAGATGCTTTCTATTTTCCACATCAACCTTTACCTCAAGAAAACTGAGCTCCACTGTATCCACTGCAAAGTAAGCACCCCTCTGAAAGACCCTGAATCTTCTTTGCTTTTCAAGAGAAACCCTGCTTGCTGTAAAATTACAGGTAGTACCATCCTCAAAAACCACCCTGGCATTTACAATGTCAGGATGAGCACTAAAAACTGGAGCTCCTATAGCATGGATAAAGTTCACCTTTTGCCTTTTCTTCAAAAGCAGAGTAAGATCAAGGTCGTGAATCATAAGATCAAGCACCACATCTATGTCAAGATTTCTCTCCACAAAAGAAGAAAGCCTATGAGCTTCTATAAAAACAGGCTCCTTCACCTTCTCAAAAAGAAGCTTCACCGGATCCTGAAATCTCTCTATAAAACCCACCTGAAAAGGCACGCCTTTTTTCTCTGAAAGTTCTATAAGCCTTTCTACAAACTCAAGACGATGAGCTATTGGCTTTTCAAGAAAAATGGGTATGCCCTCCTCAAGAAAACACTTTGCCACTTCATAATGACTCACAGTGGTGGTGGCAATGCTTACTGCATCAACCCCTTTTATCACTTCTTTAAAATGCTCTTTAACTTCTGGGAAAACAGAAAACTCTTTTTTTATTTCAAAGGCCACTTTCTCAGCCTGCTCCCTATTTACATCCACCAGATATGCCAGTTCCACTTCAGGATGAGAGGCAAGCTTTAAGGCATGCAGCCTCCCCAGATACCCCACTCCAATTACAGCCATCTTCAGCTTTTTCACTTTACACTCCTACAATAGCTATTCCATGCTTCTCAGCAAGCTTAATTGCTTTATCCTGCTGAAGAAAAAAGGTTTTGCCAGCTTCAAGCGCAAGCACCTTTGCCTTAGCTTTTATCAGGGTCTCAATAGTCTTTGCACCAACCACCGGAAGATCAAGCCTTAAGTCCTGTTTGGGCTTGGCAACCTTTACCACCACCGTCTCTTTTCTCAGGCTCCCTGCCCTGAGTATAGTAGCATCCGTCCCTTCCATAGCCTCAACTGCTACTGTCATTTTCTCTTTTACCACCACACACTGGCCTATGTCAAGCCGTCCAATAGCTTTTGCTATCTCAAAACCGTATTTTATGTCCTCCCATTCTTCGGGAGTGGGCTCCCGTTTGGTAAACACTTTTTTGGGAGTTAAGTATTCTTCAAGAAATTCAGCAGGCCCTCTTATTATAAACCCCTCTTCCTCAAGCTCTGAAACAAGGGCACGTAAAAGGGAATCGTCCTCCCTGTTTTTAAGCCTCCTCCAGAGAGAAAGAGCCTTTAAATCCGGGAGCCCAATTTTTAAAGCATGGCTCTTGTCAATCTTTCCCAGAAAAAGAAGCTCCTTTACTCCCTCTTTTTTGAAAGTATTTATAAGTTTTCCGAGTTGTCCTATTCTAAGCTTTATCGCCTTTGCTCCAAGGGACGAAAGAGCCTTTAGTTGGCCCCTTGAAAAACACACTGCCACCACAGAATACCCCTGATTTAAAAGGCTTTTCGTAAGAATTAAAGGAAATTCTCCTTCTCCTGAAATAAGGCCTATCAGCTTTGAGTTAGAAAGACTCTTCTCCTTCAAAGGGCTTTCTCCGCATTATCCCTTGTTTGGAAGGATTTTTCAAAAACTCAACCAGTTCTTTAACCACAGGCTCTCCCTCAAAAATACTCTCAAGCTCATGAATCACCTCTTTAATGGTAGCTGGGGCATCTAAAAAAAACCCTATGGCCTGAGAGATTTTTCTTATTTCCTCTTTACTAAAACCGGCTCTTCTTAAACCCACTAAATTTATCCCCTGAATCTTGGCAGGGATGCCAAAAACCTTTACATAAGGAGGAATATCTTTGTCCACTCCGCTCATTCCACTTACAAACACATAGGAACCTATGCGGCAGAACTGATGCACCACAGAAAAGCCACCC
>JAMOQE010000027.1 GCA_027064165.1 Thermodesulfatator sp.
TTAAAAACCTTAGAATTAGGGATTGATTTCCATCAGGGATTTTTTTTAGAAATTCCTACTCCCCCAGAGAAACTGGATTTAAACAAGTATACGAATAAATTGGCAAATATAAATCAAAAATTCATGTGTTATTTCAAAGAAAAAACTTTCTATAAAAAACGAATATTTAGCATCTATCAAAAAATTTCAAATACTTTTTGTGAAATTTTACAACACACTAAAGAGATAAAAAATTTTAAAGAAGTTATTAGTAACCTTATTAATTCTTACGACTTTATTCAGAGTGCTTATGTAATAGATGTATTTAATAAATTACAGACTCCGATTATTTTTAATAAAAATTTTCGTTCCATTTCATTTCAAAAGTTTTTTCCCGTTGTCTTTAGCAAAGATAGCTATTTGCCTCTTTATTCTTACACAACCTATCTATTAACCGGAAATTATAGTAAATTCATTTCCGAACCGTACATTCATCTCTTGACAAAAAAAGAAGTATGCACCGTTTCTCAAATATTTAGGCATAAATTAACAAACAATTTTTATATTTTGTGTATAGACTTTTTAATTCCTGAAAAATTCTTAAAATTTTTTACATAAAAATTTTAAAAGGAGGGAGGGAACATGGGAACTATAGAAAGACTCAAGTACATTATTGAAAAACTAAGCAATGAGGTAAAAAAACTTACAGACGCCTTTGAAATTGGGTTAAAAGGAGCTGAAAAAGGGCTTTCACAGGCTGAAAAAGTAAGAGCTTTTGCAGGGGATCTGGAGGAAAAAATTGCCTCAATGGCTGCAGCTATGGAAGAGATGAGTGCCACCATTAACGATATTGCAAACAACGCTCAACAATCCAGTGAAAAAGCAAAAGAATCCCTTGAAGCAGCTGAGAGGACAGATGAGGTAGTTCAGTTGCTTGCTGGGGCAACAAGCAAGATTTCTGACATGAACGATCTTATCGGAAAAATTGCAGACCAGACAAAACTTCTTGCCTTAAATGCCACCATTGAGGCAGCCCGGGCAGGAGAAGCAGGGAAAGGTTTTGCAGTGGTAGCAAACGAAATAAAAGAACTTGCCCGTCAGTCCTCAGAGCTTGTTGACAAAATAAACAAAGCTGTACGGGAACTTTTGAATAAAGTAAGTGAAGTGGAAAAGGCAAGCGCCCAAAGTAAAGCTGCTTCTCAGGCCATTACAGAAATGATTCAAAGTGTGGCTGCTGCTGTAGAAGAACAGAGTGTAGTCGTTAACGAACTAACCCAAACTCTTACTTCTATCACGGAAAAGTCAAAAGAACTTACTGCCGAAACAGAAGAAATGGAACACATAAGCCAAAAAATCCTGGAAGAGGCCAAAAAACTTAATACCGATGAATTAAAAGCACTTATTCGTGAACTTTCTAAGCTTGCTGAAAGCAAGGAGGTGTGATAAAATATAAATTATATGAAAAAAGAGAAAATAGAAGAATATCTGAAGGTTCTTGCGTGCCCTCTCTGTAAAAGTGAGCTTTTCTATAGAGAGATAAAAGGAAAACAGGGTTTTTTCTGCCCACGCTGTTCTTCATTTTATCCTATTGTAGACGAAATTCCTGTAATGCTTCCAGAAGAGGCAATTAAATTAAATTTATCTAAGGAAAATGAGTCATCCTGCCCCTCCTGATCCTGTATTTTTTTTTATAGCTTTTACAACAAAAGATAAAACACTTCTTGAAAAGGCACTTCCTTATCTTGAAGAAGGGCTTGGCTCCTTAAAATTTGCTTCTGAGTTTTTTGACTTTTCAAAATTTACGGATTATTATCATAAAGAAATGGGAAAACCTCTTTTTAAAAATTTTTTATTTTTTACTCCTCTTAAAAATCCAGAAAAGTTGATTGAATTAAAACATCTCTGTTATAAAATAGAAAAAACTTTTTCTACTCCGGAAGGTGCAAGAAGAATTAATTTAGACCCTGGATATATGGAACTTTCAAAAATCGTGCTTGCCACTTTTAAAAACTTTTCACATAGGATTTATCTTGGAAGAGGTGTGTATGCAGAAGTTACCCTTTTTTTCAAAAAAGGGAGCTTTCAGGGGCTTCCCTGGAGTTACCCCGATTATCTGGCAAATCTTGATGTTTTCCACAGGGCAAGAAATATCTATAAGGAGCTTTTAAAGCGTGTTAAAAGATAGGTATGGTAGAAAAATAAATTATTTGAGAATTTCTGTAACAGATAGGTGCAACTTCAAGTGTATTTACTGCTTGAGCAAAGGAAAATGGGACTGGATTCCCCATGAAGAAATTTTACGGTTTGAAGAAATAGAAGAGATTGTAAAATTTGCATGCAGTGTAGGAGTAAAAAGAGTAAGGCTCACAGGGGGAGAACCCCTTGTAAGAAAAGACATTGAAGTGCTTATAGAAATGCTTTCTTCTATATCAGGGTTGCAGGATCTAAGCCTTACAACAAACGGCTATTTTCTTGAAGAAATGGCTGAAATTTTAAAAAAAGCAGGATTAAAAAGGATAAATATAAGCATAGATACTCTTAATCCTCAAAAATTTGAAAAATTGACTGGCAAACCAGCCCTGAAAAAAGTGCTGAGAGGGCTTGAAAGGGCACTGGAGGTAGGCTTTGATCCTGTTAAAATAAATGTAGTAGTGATACGGGGTTTTAACGACGATGAAGTAGTAAATCTTGCCAAACTTAGCTTTGAACTTCCCGTGGAGGTAAGATTTATAGAGTTTATGCCCATAGGAAAAAATTCATTTTGGAGTGAGGAGCACATAGTCACAATTGACGAAGTAAAACAAAAATTGGAGCAGGAAGGTTCTTTAGTCCCTGCTGAAAAGATTGGAGGGGGGCCTGCAGAAGTATGGAAATGGAAAGGAGCTAAAGGGAAAGTAGGCTTTATTTCTCCTATTTCTCATCACTTCTGTTCCACCTGCAACAGGATGCGAATTACTCCGGATGGCAGATTAAGGCCTTGCCTTTTCTCAGATATTGAAATAGATTTAAAACAGGCCTTAAGAGAAAAAAAGGCAACCTTAAAAGAACTTTTTACTAAAGCTCTTGAGCTTAAGCCTTTAAGGCATCACAAAAATTTTACCCGCAGACCCATGCATGCTATAGGGGGATAATAGTTTATGAAACCTGTAAAAACGAAATCAAAATCGTCTGGAAAAAAAGGCACATGGTTAAGTAATGGCACTACCCGCAAAGGGTTCCCTGATAGAATACTAAAACTCAGCAGACCCCTTCCAAAAGGGACCTATGTCCTGGCAAAAATTCCCTCTGAAGAAGAAGAGATAAAAGAAGTTTTCTGTTTAACTGAGATGTCTTTTAAAGTCCCCTTCGCTGTAAAAAATGTCCCTGTAGTAATAAGAAAAGCAACACCCAAAGAAATAAAAGAATATCACAAGAAACTGGAACTTGAGGACAAAGGAAAGGAGTATTGTATTCAATTTGCCAGGGAACTTGGCCTTGAAATGAAGCTTATAAGAGTGGAATGCAGATTTGACAGGAGTAAAATTACATTTTATTACACTGCAGATGGTAGAATTGACTTCAGACAGCTCGTAAAAAATCTTGCAAGGGCTTTAAGGATGCGAATAGAAATGCGACAGATAGGAGTAAGAAATGCAACTGCCCTGCTGGGAGGGATAGGCTATTGTGGAAAAGAATTTTGTTGTGCAAGATTTTTAAAGGCCTTTACTCCTCTATCCATTAAAATGGCAAAAGAGCAGGGGCTTATCCTTGATCCAAACAAAATCTCAGGGCCCTGTGGAAGACTCCTCTGCTGCCTTAATTATGAATACGAAGGCTATAAAGACTTTTTAAAAGACCTCCCGAGGCCAGGAAGTAAAATTTCAGTGGAGGAACAATCATTTAAAATTTTAAAGTATAACATCTTTCAAAAGCTTGCTTATCTTGAAAACCAGGAAGGAAACATTATTCCTGTAGAGATTGAAGAGTTAAAAAAGTTTGTAAAAGAACATGAACCTGAAGGCACAGAAGAGGAAGAACAGTTAAACTTTCTGGAGGAGGATTAGAGAATGGGAAGATACTTTCTTACCACTCCCATTTATTATGTAAATGCCTATCCTCATTTAGGACATGCCTATACTACTATTGTGGTGGATACAGTGGCAAGGTTTCACAGGGTTTTAGGACACGAGGTTTTCTTTCTCACTGGTACTGACGAACACGGAGATAAAATCCAGAAAACTGCCAAAGACAGAGGCATAACCCCTCAGCAGCTTACGGATGAAGTAAGTGCTGCCTTTAAAAAGGCATGGGAGTTCTTTGGGATAAGTTTTAATTACTTCATCAGGACAACCTATCCTCAACATAAAAAAGTAGTCCAGTATGTGCTTCAGAAGCTTTATGAAAAGGGAGAAATTTATCTGGATGAATACGAAGGGCTTTATTGCGTAGGCTGTGAGAGATTTCTCACCAACAAAGAGCTTGACGAAAATGGCTGTTGCAGGGATCACAAAACAAAGCCTGTTTACATAAAGGAAAAAAATTACTTTTTTAATCTGGAAAAGTATAGAGGATGGCTAAAGGATTACTTAATTAAAAACGATGTAATCTATCCTGAGTTTTATCGGGAGGAAGTGTTGAACATGCTTGAAGAGGAGCTCCCTCCTCTCTGTATATCCCGTCCCAAAAAAAGGCTCTCCTGGGGCATTGAGCTTCCCTTTGATAAGGACTATGTAACCTATGTATGGTTTGATGCCCTTATCAATTATTTAACTGCCATAGGTTATCCAGAAAATCCAGAATGGGAAAAGTGGTGGGCAGGTGCTCATCACTTTATTGCCAAAGACATCCTCAAACCCCATGCTGTTTACTGGCCCATTATGCTAAAAGCCATGGAAGTACCCATGTATAAAAAACTCCTTGTGCACGGCTATTGGCTGGTGGATAAGTTGAAAATGTCAAAGTCCATAGGAAACATCGTTGATCCTGTAGAACTGGCAAAACGATTTGGAAAGGATCAGCTGAGATATTTTCTCTTAAGAGAAATGGCCTTTGGGTACGATTCGGAGTTTAGCCTTGAGGCCTTTATCACAAGGATAAATTCTGACCTTGCCAATGACTATGGAAACCTCATTTACCGCACCCTTACCCTGGTTACCAAACAGATGAAGGGAAAAGTGCCGCATCTGGGAAAACTTCAAAGTGAAGACAAAGAGCTGCTTGCCTCTGTAAAAGAGGCTCTTGAAACTTATGCCAGTGAATTTAAGGCTTTTCAATTCCACAGGGCATTAGAAAGCCTCTGGAATGGAATAAGAAAGTGCAATGTTTATATTGACAGGGCTGCTCCCTGGCAGGCTATAAAAAATGGCGATCTTGAGCGGGCAGGCACAGTGCTCAGAATTCTTCTTGAGTGTATAAAAAGTTTTGCCATTGCCCTCTCTCCTGTAATGCCTGACAGTTCAAAAGCACTGCTTTCTTACATTGGTTTTACAAAAGAGCCCTCCTGGGAAGATGCTTTAAGCTTTGAAGCACTGAAGGAAGGAGAAAAAGTAGAAAGGGGTAAACCCCTTTTTCCCAGGGTGGAAATGCCTTCAGAAGAAAAAAAACCAGAGAATGGGAAAAAGGAAGGGAAAAAAGAGGAAAAAAAGTGCTATCCTATAGAAGAATTTACAAAGTGGGAATTTAGAATAGCTGAGGTGATTTCAGCAGAAAAAGTGAAAGGTACTGACAGGCTTCTTAAACTCAAAATTCGTTGCCCTGAAGAGAGACAGATTGTATCTGGTATTGCTGAATATTATAAACCTGAGGAACTGATAGGCAAAAAAATAGTTGTGGTAACAAATCTCAAGCCTGCCAAAATAAGAGGCGTAGTCTCAGAAGGAATGCTCCTTGCTGCTCACGATGAAAACGGTTTAACTCTTATAGTGCCTGAAAAGGATATTACACCAGGGGCAAAAGTAAAATAGGCGGGGATAGCCCGCCTGAAAGGCATAAATGAGGTAAACATTAACCTGGAGGCCATTCCATTGGCCTCCCAGCAAGTATATGAAAATGTATATGAAAAACCGTTTGTCCTGCCTCTTCCTTGCAGTTTACTACTACTCTGAATCCACGCTCAGCAAAGCCCAGGTCCTTTGCAATCTTATTAATCACAAGATAAATGTGCCCTATAAGGTCTTTGTCTTCCTCTGTAAGGTCAAGAAGAGTGGAGATGTGTTTCTTAGGGATTACAAGAATGTGGTAAGGTGCCTGGGGATTTATGTCGTGAAAAGCAAGGACTCTGTCGTCTTCATAAACTACCTTGGCTGAAATTTCTTTATTGGCAATTTTACAAAAAATGCAATCCATACCCTACCCTCCTGTAAACATTAATCACCTTAAATTTTATTTACCAGATTTTTGTCCATTAGTCAAGTTTGAATGATAACTCAACTTAAATTATTCTTGTCAATTTTGGCTCTTTGATTTATATTTTTAAAATGGAGGGGAAAATGAATGCAATTTCTAGAAGTCATACGAGATGCATTACTTGCATATTTAAAAGAACATCCAGAGGTTTTAACAAGTGTTTTAAATTCTCACACCCTGACACAACATCTTGCTACTAAAGAAGATTTAAAGTTACTAATTTCTTTAATTAATAAGCGCTTTGAAGATATGAACAAGCGTTTTGAAGATATGAATAAACGCTTTGAAGATATGAACCAGAAGTTTTCACTTATTGTGAAGTTAATGTTAAGTTTTGACATTCCTCTTCTTATTTTAGTAATAAGTCTTGTAATTAAAAGTTTCTTTATGTAGTATAGTCTTTACAACAGAAAATCTTTGCCTTAATTTTTAAAGGTTTTTAAAAGTGGCCTTGACTTTTTTTCTTGGAAAGTTTAATTTTTATAACAGATAGTTTAAAATAGGGGGTGTAATCTTTATGGAAAAAATAAAAATGGTAATCCATGGGATAGCCATGGATCCTATGACCAATAGTCCGATTATGCTTCTTAAGGAAGCTGAGGGAGATAAAATTCTTCCCATATGGATAGGGGTGCTTGAAGCAACTTCTATTGCAGCAAAATTGGAAAATATTCAATTTCCAAGACCACTTACCCATGATCTTATGAAAAATATTCTGGACTATCTGGGAGTAAGGATCCCTAAAATTGAGATCGTAGATTTAAGGGACAATACTTATTATGCTATTATTACTCTTGATGTGGATGGGAATACCATAGATATTGATGCAAGGCCGAGTGATGCTGTGGCTATAGCCCTGAGAACCGGAGCTGAAATCTTTGTGCACAAAGAGGTGCTTGAAAAGAGCCAGACATTTACTGTGTCTCCAGAAGAGGGCAAAGAAGAAATGGTAGGCACCACCCAGGAGGAAAAAGAGAAACTTAAAAAAATCCTTGAAAATCTTGATCCACAGCACTTTAAATACAAAATGTAAAAAAACATGTTTGATCTTCATTGCCATTCCACTTTTAGTGACGGAGAACTTATTCCTGCAGAGATCTGGCGCAGGGTAAAAGTTCTGGGCTATGAAGCAATTGCCATAACTGACCATGCTGATCATTCAAACTTTGAGTTTATTATAAAAAATCTTTTAAAAATCAAAAAAGCTTTTGAGGGTTTAAAACCAAAGATAGTAACAGGAGTTGAGCTTACCCATGTACCTCCAGAACTTATCCCGGAGCTAATAAAAGAGAGCAGGAAAGCCGGTGCAGAGATTATAGTGGTGCATGGAGAAACTTTAGTAGAGCCTGTAGCTCCTGGCACAAACCTTGCCGCTATTGAAGGAGGGGCAGACATTCTTGCGCATCCAGGACTTATAAAAGAGGAGGAAGTTAAGCTTGCCGCTCAGAAAGGTGTATTTCTTGAACTTTCGGCCAGAAAAGGGCACTGCCTTTCAAATGGACATGTGGCAGGACTTGCCAAAAAATTTGGAGCACACCTTGTTATTAACTCTGATGCCCACTCTCCTTCAGACTTAATGCCAAAAGAGCTTGCTTTTAAAATTGGCCTTGGAGCAGGTTTAAGCCCGGAAGAAGTGGAGAAAATTTACACCCATGCCAGGAAACGATTTCTCAAAGGCTAAAGAAACCATTTCTAAAATAGCTAATCTATTTAAAAGCTGCGGATATCCAGCAGAGGTTATAAAAACTTACTTTCCCATAGATTTTTGCTTTGAAGGCCTTAAATTTTCTTTTTTTCTGCCATTAGTCATTAAAGACTTTCAGAGAGTTTTTCTTGTACTGGATTACAAACCAGCAGGTCTTGCAAGCTATGAAAGAGGGCTCCTTGCCCTTGCAAGAAGTTACTTTTCCCCTACTCCTGCTTTAGCCATTGTCACAAATGGAGAGGAGGCTATAAAAATTGAAGTAGGTTCAGGAAAAACAGCCAAAGGTGCTCTCAAGGAACTAATACCCAAATTTGAGGAATTAAAAAATTGGGAAATACCCAACATTTCTGAAGAAAGGCTTGAGAAAGAAAGGCGTCTTCTATATGTCTATCTTTCAGGTGGCTGAAAAAAGGACTCCTGTGGACTGGGAGTCCAGTTCTCAGAGTGAAAGCCTTTGCCTTAAAACTTCAAAAAGCGTAACTCCCACAGAAACTCCCACATTAAGACTCTCTACTTTTCCTTTCATAGGAATTTTTACCAGAAAATCACACTCTTTAAGCACGCTCTGTCTTATCCCCCTTGCCTCGTTTCCAGCAACTACTACCAGAGGAATGGTAAGATCAAGTTTATAGAGGAAGGTGTTTCCTCTTAAATCAAGTCCCAGTACCCAGAGCCCTTTTTCTTTAAAAAATCTTAGGGCATTTTTTATGTTTGAAACCTTTGCTATAGGAAGATTAAACACTGCTCCGCTTGAAACTTTTATTACTGTACCTGTAACTTCACAGGCCCTGTGCTTTGGAATAACCACACCATGAGCACCAGCAGCATCAGCTGTTCTTATAATACTTCCCAAATTCTGTGGATCCTCTACCTGATCAAGCACCACAACAAGTGGGATTTCTTTTTTTTCTTTCCAGTAGGCTTCAATATCTTCCAGAGTAGCATAGCGGAATTCTGAAAGATAAGCCACCACTCCCTGAGTATTGGCCTCTTTGGGAACTTTTGGTGGAAAAAAATCCTTCCTGTTAACAACCTTTACAGGAATTTCTAAAGCCCTGGCTTTTTCAAGTATTTGATACTTTTTGCCTTTAAGCTGGAGTTTGTGTAGCCAGATTTCCTCAATTTCTTGAGGACGGACATTGAGTGCTTCTATAACAGGATTTACTCCCCAGATAACCTGAGACATAAATTACAGCACCTGATTCAGAATAAGAGAAAGGGCTTTTAAGCGATAAGGTCTTGCACTTTCAGCTACAATTATACTTTTTAGAAGTGATATTGAGGTTTCCAGATCCTCATTGATAATTACATAATCAAACCAGGGAATAAACTTTAGCTCTTCTTTTGCCCTGAGAAGTCTTTTCTCAATCTTTTCTTTACTTTCTGTGCCTCTTTTTAAAAGCCTTTTTTCAAGCTCTGAAAAGTCCGGGGGAGCTATAAACACGAAAACAGCCTGTTCTTTAAAAAGATACTTAAGCCTTGTAGCTCCATTTATTTCTATATCAAAAACTATATGCTTTCCCTGAGAAAAAGCCTTTTCTATCTCTGCTTTAGAAGTGCCATAATAAGTGTCATGAACTTTAACCCATTCCAGAAATTCTCCTTTTTCTATCTTTTCTTTAAATTCCTTTTCTGAAATAAAGTAATAATCTTTTCCATGAACTTCGCCAGGGCGAGGAGCTCTGGTAGTATGAGACACAGAAAAATAAAACTCTTCTTCTGGAAGTGCCTTTAAAATACTACTTTTACCGGCCCCGGAAGGGCCGGTAATTACTAACATCAAAAACTGAGGGTTAGTCATTATCATTCCTTTCAAACTTTTCTATTACATCAGTCATAAGCCTTTGAGCCACTGTCTCAGCTTGAATAGCTGACAAAATCACATGATTGCTATCTGTAATAATAATAGAACGGGTTTTCCTACCCTGCGTGGCATCAATAAGACGCTTCGTTTCCTTTGCCTCTTCTTTCAATCTCTTCATAGGAGCTGAATTGGGATTTACAATTGCTATGATTCTGTCAGCTATCACATAATTTCCAAAACCTATGTTTAACAATTTGCAACTACAAGGCATCTTCTATCCTCCTTTAATAATTATTTGTTTTATTTTAACCTATTTTTTTTATTTTGTCAATTTTCTTTAGAATTCTTTCTTTTTTAAATAGCAAAAGGAATTCTCGCAATTACTGTTTCACCAGCAAATACTCTGTGACCTGTCTTAACAAGAAGCTGAGCCTCACTGGCAGGGAAAAAAATCTCAACTCTTGAACCGAATTTAATTATTCCAATAGGCTCTCCTGCCAGAAGATCATCTCCTGGAAGCACGAAACTTTTTATCCTTCTTGCAATTACACCTGCTATCTGAACCAACCAGACAGGGAGTCCATCCTCCCTTTCTATTAAATAAACCTGTTTTTCATTTTTTTGAAAAGCCTCCTCACTAAAAACCGGATTCCTTTCTCCTTTGAAATAGGACATGCGGAGTACTTTACCTGAAACAGGACTTCTATTTATGTGGACATCCCAGAACCTCATAAAAATTCCAATTCTGTAAAGAGGCTCTGGATACCACTCTTCTTTTTTTTCTATTTTGCAAACCACTACTTTACCATCTGCTGGAGAAACCAAAAATTCTTTGTAAATAGGGGCGTCCCGCCTTGGATTACGAAAAAAATAAGTATTAAAACCTGTAACAAAAAGCCCGGCCAGCCCTAACTTTTTTTTGCCAGCAAGAAAAGAAAGGGCAGAAAATAACGCAGGAATACCCACCCAGGGATAGCCTTCTCTATAAACTATCACCGCTTTCCTCCCAAAATTTAACTTTCAAAATATAATCTTTTTTCTCATAAATGCAAACACATAAATGCAAACAGCCCTTAGAAACGGTTGACATTTGAAGAATTATTTTTATATTTTTACCTGAAAACTTAACACAAAGGAGGGGTGAAATTTTATGGTAAATACTATCAGGACTTTTGTATTTCTGGCCATCTTAACTGCCCTTTTCATAATAACTGGCAATCTTATTGGAGGGAAAACAGGGGCCACCTTTGCCCTTTTTATGGCTTTAGCAATGAATCTTTTTGCCTACTTTTTCTCTGATAAGATTGTGCTTGCCTCAAGTGGAGCAAGAGAGGTATCTCCTGCTGAAGATCCAGAATTACATGCTATAGTGGAAGAGGTTGCAAGAAGGGCTGGAATTCCCAAACCCAGGGTATGCATAATTCCCTCTGAAACACCCAATGCCTTTGCCACTGGAAGAAGTCCAAAAAATGGTGTGGTAGCTGTAACTGTAGGAATAAGAAGGCTTCTGACGCCAGAGGAATTAAAAGGTGTAATTGCCCATGAAATTGCACACATTAAAAACAGGGACATTTTAATTTCAACCATTGCTGCGGTTCTGGTTGGAGCCATTACCTATCTTGCCCACATGGCACAATGGGCAATGTTTTTTGGCGGTCTTGGACACGACGATGACGAAGGCTCAAATCCTTTTGCATTTATCGGAATAATTGTTGCTATTATCGTTGTGCCAATTGCAGCAACCCTTCTTCAACTTGCCATTAGCAGGAGCAGAGAATTTCTTGCTGACGAGACAGGAGCAAAGATTATCAGAAATCCCCTTGCTCTGGCAAGTGCTCTAAAAAAACTTGAAGACTGGAACCGTGCCTATCCCATGAATGTGAATCCTGCCCATGCTCAGATGTACATAGTAAATCCGCTTTCTGGAAAAAGCTTATTTAAGCTTCTTTCTACCCATCCACCCATTGAAGAAAGAGTGGAAAGACTTGTAAAGATGGCAAAAGAAATGGGAGTGTATTATTAAAACCTTTGCCAGACCCAGTCAAAATCTATTTCAAAGGGGCACTTGATGTCAAACTTGAAAGTGCCCCTTTCTCCTTCAAATACCTTTTCGTACTTTCCTTCTTTTAATTTAAAAATTCTTACCTTTTTAAGATTTTGATAAACAAGTGCATAATAAGGCACTCTTTCTCTTTCATAAAGGCAAAATTTGAGTTTTTCATCTTTTTGAGCAGTATTTGGGGATACCACTTCAAAAATTACTTCAGGAGTGGTTTTAATGAAGTCCTCCACTTTTTCACAGACAACTACCACATCAGGTCTTACTACTGTGTGCTCATCAACTATCCAGTCAAGCTCAAAAAAGACTTTACAGCCCTCGGAGCAGGACTCAAGCTGTTCACTAATATATCTAAAAATAAGCCCCGAGATATTTTGATGCCCTGCTGATGGAGAAGGTGCAAGGGCATAGGCAATGCCATCAATAAGCTCCCAGTCTCCCTCCCACTTAACATAATCTTCTACAGTGTATCTGGGTAGGTATTTTTCTGCAAGTGCCTGCATATTTTTTATTTTACCTATAAATTACGAAAAAATCAAACCGCTGAAAGAAGCTCTTCTGCAGCTGAAATTACCTGAGAAGGAAAAATAGCCCTCATACATTCTGCTTCTTTTTCACACTTTCTTTTAAAACAGGGGCTACAGGGAAGCGGACTTTTCAACACTTTAAAGCGACTCCCCCAGGGGCCTGTTCTTTCTGGAGAAGTTGGACCAAAAAGGGCTATCAAAGGCACATTAAGGGCTGAAGCAATGTGCATAGGCCCTGTATCCACAGTAAGCACAAGTTTGGCTTTTTTTATCACTCCTACAAGCTGAGGTAAAGTAAGTTTCCCTACAAGGGAAATCACATTTTCACTTTTTTTATTTAGCTCATCTGCCCATTTTTTAATCTCCCTGTTTTTGCCACTTGCCAGAATAACAAACTTATATCCCTGTTTTACAAAAAATGACGAAGTTATCACCTTCTCCCAGAAGGTAAGAGGCCAGAGTTTGGTCTCCCATCTTGCCTCAGGTATAATTGCTATAAAAGGCTCATCTGTCAAAGAATACTCCTCAAATGGAAGCTCTGGTTTGGGAAGGGAAACAATGTCCCCTTCTACTCCAAACCGTCTAAGAACCGCCTGTGTGAGCAAAAGATACCTCTTTACTGCATGTACTTCAAATGAAACATCACATTTTAAAGAATAAAAACTTGAAATACCTTCTCTCACTTTTAAAAAACCTGCCTTCAGTTTTCCCCTGCTAAAAAAAGTAAGAAGTTCACTTTTCCAGAGCCCCTGATAATCAATTGCCACCTCATATTTTTCCCGCCTGAGCTGTTTTACAAAATTTAAAAATTTTGCTGGATTTTTGAAAAACTTGTTTGAAAAAAGAAAGACTTTATCTATCTGTGGATGATTCTTTAAAATTTCGGCATTTCTTTTATCAACTACCCAGTGAATTTCTGCTTGAGGCAAGGCCCTTTTTAAAAGACTTATACAAGGAAGAGTTTGAACTACATCTCCCAAGGCTGAGAGTTTGATAATAAGAATCCTTCTTTTAGAAAATGACATTTTGATTATTTCGCAGGTAAAGAAAATAACTCTTTTTTTATCTCTTCAACAAGCGATTTTACTGGCAAAAGTTTTATTAATCTTTCTCTGATTCTTAATCTATCCTTATCTTCATGCAGTCTTCCAAGTCCTATTCCAACTTTTTTTCTAACAAATCCTATATAATCAAACTGTGTAACAATTTTTACAGCATTAAAAATATCTTTCATAGGAAGAACATAGTATATATTCTCTTCGTTTTTATTCAGAAATTCAAATACTAATTTTGTTTGATCTTCGGCCTCAGGCAAATTCAACTCAAAATTACATTTATCAATTGATTTCCGATTCCAAATAGTTTTTATCTTCCACGATAACAAAGATTTGCAAATTTTAGTATATACGATTTGCCTGATTGTTTTAAGATTATTACTGATAAATTCTTTTACTTCTGTAAATTTTATTTCATCCAGACTTTTCAGAAAAAAGAAATAAATATTTTCTATTTCCGTCCATTTTAAAACAAAAATATCATCTTCTTCAGAAGTTTTGACAAGAACCTCTTCTTGCTCCACAATTTTTTCCCAGCCCGGTCTGTAGTTTCTATCCTGAATTACTATCCACTTCTTTGGATTGATTACATCTTCAAGTATTTTCCCTGTAGCAAGTTGATATGTTTTTCCACCTGTTGACCTGATTTCCACATCGTTTTCTTCCCAAAAAAGCCATCTAAAAAACTCCTCATCTTCTTTTCCTTCTACAAGAAGTAAATAAGGTTTTATCTCAAACAATTTTTCCGTCCTCAAGGCGTATTATTTCGTCTTTTTTAAAAAACTTAAGCATATAGGGAGAATGAGTAGTAATTATAAACTGGCACTCCGGAAAAATCTCCGGGAGGTTCTTGAAAAATCTTTCCTGTTCTACAGGATTAAGATGAAGCTCTATTTCATCTATAAGTACTATAGAGTTATAAATATGGAGCCGAACCGATTCAAAAGTTATAATAAAAAGCATCTCTTCGCCTGAGGAAACCTCTGCAATGTCGTATTTCCTTCCATCTTTTTCCAGAACAAAATAAAAATCCTTTGGCGATAAATAATCACTTGCCTCCGGTTTTCTCCAGAGAGTTCCAAGAAATTTTACATTAAAAACTCTTCTAAATCGTTCTTCAAGAAGTGTATAAAAGTCTATAGCACTTTCCTTTTCTAAAGAAAGATGATAATAATACCAGTTGATAAGATATTCTCTTAAACTATCAAGTCCCTTCTCCCATACATTTTTATCCTCTTCAGAAAGTTTCCTGCTTTGAAAAATGGTTCGCCTTTGATCAAACCAGAAGATATCTCCTACCTTTTTGTAATACTTTATCTTTTCACTTAAAGGAATATCCAGATTTCTGATATAGTACCTTCCCCAGAGAAGAAATTTTTGTTCCGGCGGATCAAACCTGGGAAAAAGCATATAATCTCTTCCCTTTTTAGAAAAATCCTGATATGTAGCTGTAAAAAAAATTTGAGAAACCGGTTCCAATTGAAAATTTTTCGTTTTCCCCTTTTTTATCTCTGTATATCTTTTTCGCAGTTCATCCACCGCGCAAAGTTCCTCTTCTCCAAGTTCCACCTTCATTTCTATTTCAAAATTTCCAAGTCTTGTTCTATCAGGAAGAAATCCTTTCCAGTTTTCGCTAAAAACTCGTAAATTTTTTATATGAGCATTTGCACTTCCAAGAGCTAATGCTATTGCTTGAAGTAAAGAAGTCTTTCCGCTTCCGTTATCCCCAATAATTAAAAAATACTTTTTTCCCTCCAGATTAATCTCTACATCCCGGATTTTTTTAAAATTTTTTACTCTTATGTAATTAAGCCTCATTATCCTTGTTGCCCTCCTTTAAAACTTCTTCAAGTATAAATCCTGCAGCCTCTTTCAAATCCTTTGCCACAAAGTAAGGTTTTATGCCTTTTCTGGGAATTACATACTCAAGCTCACCTCTTCCATAGCCTGTAAGCACAAGAATGCCTTTTATCCCAAGATTCTGGGCAAGCTCAATGTCCACCGCTTTGTCTCCTATAACATAAGACTTTTCTAAAGAAATTCCATGTTTTTCAACTGCCTCAAGAACAAGCCCGGGCTTAGGCTTTCTGCAATTGCAGCCATCATCAGGTCCGTGAAGACACACAAAAAAATCATCAAGCTGAACCCCTTTTCTCCTGAGCCTCCGCTGAATTTCTTTATGCACATCCTCTACAAGACTGAATGGAAAATACCCCCTTGCCACACCACTCTGATTGGTAATCACAATAAGCTTAAAGCCTGCCTGTTTAAGCATCTTTAATGCCTCTGCCACCCCGGAAATAAGTCTTAACCTGCTTATGTGATTGAGATATCCCACCTCCTCGTTTATCACACCGTCT
>JAMOQE010000028.1 GCA_027064165.1 Thermodesulfatator sp.
TTTTGGCAAATTTTTTAGAAACAGTAGTAATAGAGCTGGAAATCTTTATAAACATCTTCTCAAAAAATTCAGAAAGTTTAATCTCCTGAAATTTTTTCCCTCCAAGTACAAGACCCAGATATCCCAATCCCAGGGTACTCATAACATAGAGAAAAATTTGCCAGACCCCTCTGGTAAAGACTTCAAAAAAAGAAGATATAAAAAATGCAAGACCAAGTCCTACAAGAAGTCCTATAGTGCCACCAAGAATCTGAAGAAAAGGAAGTTTTTTAATTCTCTCTTCTACTAAAATTATAAGTACCCCAAGAACTGCCCCAAGAACACCCCCAATAAGTGCAAACAAAATGCCCTTTCTGGAATAATAAAAATAAAAAAAGATGCCAAATCCAATCAGGGTGCTAAGTATTACAAAACATATCTGGAAAAAATTTTTTTTAAATTTCATTTTACACCTCAAGCACTGCTCCTACTGAGGCAAAGAAAAATTTTTCCTTTAAACTTCCAAATAGCCTTGCAGCAGAAAGGCCAGTGCAATGAGAGGCACCAAGCTTTTCAATATCATATTCTCTTAGCACCTTCAAGGCAAGGGCATTATTTACAAGGGCTTTGCCCTGCCCAGTATCAAAGAGAAAGCTAAAGTTCTCCATTTCCACAAACACACTAAATCCATGCTCACCTATTACATCAAAAGGATAAATTACGCTATTTTCTACAAAAACTGTAATTCTTACCTCCACTTTTATGTCCCTTCTTGAAGACAATTTTTAAAAAATTACTTTACAGAAAATTATATAAATTGTCAATAAAATCAAAAAAGAATCCTTCTTTAAAAGCCTCAGAGTTATTCTGACTGACATTTATTGAAGATAAAAACAAAAAAAGGGGGCAATTTTATTTTGCCCCCTTTTTACCGAAGGTTTAATGAAATTTTTATTCAGGAGCAGTGGGCATTACTGTGGAAGGCTCTTCAATTTTTCCATGTGTTATACGCCACTTATAAATAGCTTCCATATCCTTGTAAATCTGGAAGAGCTGGAAGAATCCATGCCAGTGCGCATAATCAGGACCATCCATGGCAGAGCCCTGCCTTGCCCTTCTTCCAGCATGATGCCAGAAATAGTAGTAAAGCTCCTGAAATCCATCAGACCAGGGATCCTTTTTGAGAAGCCCTCTCTTCTTTAAGTCCTGAAGCATGGCGTTTACTTTGGTATAATAATAATCGTAAAGTTTTACAGCATTGTCCAGATTTTTGAAAAATGCATCTGTTTGCAGTCTGGAATGGCAATTGAGACAGACTCTTTTCATAAGTTTTCTTCCCCGGGGACCATAGCCTCTTTCAGGCTGATCCTTGGGGGTATTGACTCCTCTCACCAGGGTGCCTTTTTTGTGCATAAGGTCCCAATAAAGCCTCTCACTAATATTATGGGTGGTACTTAAGTCTCCAATACCACTCATGTGGCACACTGCACAGGTGGGAGCTTCATAATCACCAGGTTCCCAGGCATCTGGGGCACTATTCCACCTCCACTCTTTACCATGAGCAAGATAAAGCTGCCCATGTTTACTTTCATAGTAAATCTCTATATCAGGATGATCAGGCCCAAGATGACATCTACCACAGGTCTCAGGCTTTCTGGCCTGCTCTATAGAAAATGTGTGTCTGTAATGACAGGCTACGCAGCTTCCCACTCCTCCATCAGGATAACGCGTACCTATACCCCCTGGCCATCCACTGATAGGCCTCTTATCAGGACCAAGCACAATCTTTCCACCATGGCACTTTATACAACCTGTTTCTCTGGGGGCGGTAGTTTTTGCATCTCCCTTAGGAACACCTGCAAACTCACCACCTTCAAAATAAAATTGAAGCTTCTTTAACTTTGGCACATCCACTACAGGTCTTGAAGCAAGCCTTGCATGTCCACTTTTACTAAATTGCTCAACTTCCTTGGGATGACACTTTCCACAAGTCTTCGGAGATACCAGAGGGGAAATGTACACATTTGTTCCTTTTATCCCGGGGCATTGAATAGCCGAAGGATAACTCTTGGGAACCACATGACAATCATAACAGGAGACTCCAGCATGAGACATTTTACTTTGCTTCCACTGAAGCACTATTCCGGGAGTCTCCTTGGCATGACACTGGATACACTCCAGTGCCTGCTTGGAAAATCCCCGCTTTATTACCAAACTTGGAGTCTTCACCAGATTAGGATAGTAATCTGCAAAAGCCAAACTGACCCATAAAAACGGGGCAACTAACAACGCAAGCACTTTAAACAACCTCTCCCTCATCTCTTAGCCCCCCTTATTTTGTTTTCTTGTCAATTCGGTAAAAGTACTTACAATATCTCCGTGCCCTACAGAACGATGACAGGAGACACAGGTTTTTTTCGTCTCTCCCAGGAGATAGGCCTTGTGAGCTTTTATAGCCTTAAGAGGTATCCCATTGCCTATTAGAACTTTGTGACATTGCCTGCATCCGGAATCAAAAGCAATGGGCTTCACTGTTTCTCTCATTTCTCTTTGTTTTACATAGTCAAGCCATTTTTCTGGAGTGTTCATTTTTCCTGAAAAATGAGCCAGATAGTCATGCAGCCCTGCCCTTGCTTTAGCCAGAAGATAACCAGAAAGGCTGGTATGAGGAAGATGACAATCCACACACTTTGCCCGGACAGCACCTTTTTCTGCAAGCCCATGAGCTGACAACTTCCAGGTATTATAAAACACCCGCATTTCATGGCAGGACATACAGGACCGGGGAGTATTGGAATAATACACCTCAGAAGCTATTAAAAAAAAGCATATACCACACACTACAAAACCAATTATAAACCCCCAGAGCGTCTTCATCAGAACCTGCCCGAATCTTCTTAAAAATTTTTTTTAAAATAGTAATAAAAAATTCTCTAAAAAAGTCAAGAAATAAAAAAAACATATTTTAAAAAATTTTAAAAAAAATTTAAAATTTTTGGGCTTTTTAATCAAATAAAATCGGGTATTTAAAGAATAAAAAAAGCTTTTTTAAAAAATACAACTTGATTATACTCAATAAAAAAGGTATAAAAATTTTTATAAACCACCAATCCAGGAGGAGTGGATATGAATGGGGGAAATAAAGTGGGTGAAGGTACCAATATAACAAGAAGGAGCTTTCTAAAGATTACTGCAGGAGGTATAGCTTCTTTATCCCTCTTGGGAGCTATTTCAGCACTTAAAAAAGGTGAGCTTGGTTTAAGATACTTAAGAAGGGCAGAAGAATATTATGCTGGTAGAGTAAGTTATGATAGAGTTGTCAGATCAACCTGTGCAGGAAATTGCACTCAGGCATGCGGATGGAATGCCTATGTAAGAGGCGGAACAATTGTTGGGCTATTACAGGCCGCAGACTATCATGTGTATGATCCCTGTGCCAGGGGTGTCTATAATCCGCGTGGATGTTTAAGAGGTGCTTCCTTTGTAAGATATGTTCACGGTCCCATGAGGTTAAGACATGTGTATAAAAGAGTAGGAAAAAGAGGAGAGGGAAGGTTTAAAAGGGTAGAATGGAATGAGGCTTTAAAAGAAATTGCAGACAAAATGCTTGATATAGTGGAAAAAGATGGTGGCGAGTCTATTGCATTTTTCTCCCCCATTCCTGCATATAATTACATTTCTGCTGGGGCAGGTTACAGATTGGCAAATCTTTTAGGTGCATCCGGGCCTTTAAGTTTTTATGACTGGTATTGCGATCTTCCTCCAGGAGAACCCATGACCTGGGGCACTCAGACAGAAGAATCTGAAGAATGGGATTGGATCAATGCCGAGCTTTTAATTTTATGGGGAGCAAATGTTGCTGAAAGTAGAATTGCTGCTGTGCATTTTGTGACTGAAGCAAAATATAAAGGTACTAAAGTTGTGTATATAGGAACAGATTTTACTGCCACAGCTCGTATTGCAGACGAATTTTTAAGTGTTGTACCTGGCACAGACACAGCCCTGGCCAATGCCATGATTAAATACATTATAGATAACAAACTCTATGACGAAGAATATGTAAAGCTTTTTACTGATATGCCTTTTCTGATAAGAGAAGACAATGGCAAATTTTTGAGGGAATCTGATCTTAAGGCAGGGGGAAGTCCTTTTAAATTTTATGTATGGAACGAGAAAACAAACAAACCAGTTATTGCTCCTGGTTGCCTGGGAGACGAAAGAGAAACTTTGGATATGGAAAAATTTGGTATTTCTCCTGTACTGGATGGACAGTGGCAGATAAGGCTTAAAAATGGGCAAGAAGTCAGGGTCAAAACCGTTTTTAAGGCTTTAAAAGAAAGATTAAAGGACAAAACTCCTGAGTGGGCAGAAAAAATAACGGGAATTCCTGCAGAAAAGATAAAGGAGCTTGCAAGGGAAATTGCCAAAAGCAGAACTATGATTGTTGAGGGTGGAGGAACCAATCACTGGTATAACAATGATCTTAACAACAGATCCATGATTCTCCTTCTGGCTTTAACGGGAAATGTAGGGAAACAAGGGACCGGCTTTAATCAATACACCGGACAGTATAAAGTATGGCTTAAAGGCCTGGGAAAGTATGGAAGGATCTTAAAAACGAGGCCATTAAATACGACCTTATTTGCCTGGACGCACTTTTACACTGAAATGTGGAAATTGGGCAAAACTTATGATGAAATAGTAAAAGCTATAGAAAAAGGAGAGTTAAAGGAGCTTCCCGGGCCAACGCCTGAGTTTAAAGAGCCAGTAAGCTCGGATCCCCAAAACGAAAGAGGCTATAGAAATTATCTTTTGATTAAAGCACTGGCAAATGGTTGGATGCCGGTTTATCCCAAGCCTCCTAAGAGACCCCGGGCAATGGTTATCTGGAGAGGAAACTTCTTAAATCAGGCTAAAGGTGGATTTAAAGTAAAAAAATGGTTTGAAGACGAAAATCTTCTGGAACTGGTTGTGGTAATTGATTTTAGAGTGAATTCTACAGGAGTATTTGCAGATTATCTTCTTCCTGCTGCCACATGGTACGAAAAGTTTGATTTAGAAACCACTCCAATGCATGTATATTTGCAAACTTTAAATGAAGTTATTCCTCCTGTAGGGGAGTCTAAAGCAGACTTTTATATTTTTAAAGAACTTGCCAAAGCTATAAGCGTAAGGGCCGAAGCAAGAGGTGGAGTAAAGTGGTTTGATCCAAAGTATAAAAAAGAGAGAGATTATACAAAGATTTATGCAGAATTTATTGATGCTCAGGGCAAAGAAAATGGCTATTTTAAACCGGTATGCAAGGAAGGATGCTTAGAGACCCCTGAGATGTGTGCTCACTTTATCTTAAAGAAGAGTCCAGTAATCTATCCTGATCCAGAAAAATACTGGAAGATGAGGCATCAGTTTGCCAAGGAAATCAGGCTATTAATAGAAAATGAGCTTTTTAAAGGAAATGTAGATGGCTATATTGAAGGAATACTCAATCTTGTGAAAAAGCATCCCATTCCCTTTCCATCTTCTCAGTGTTTAAAGAGACCTATTACTCCCTGGAGGGAAAATGTAGAAGAAAAAATACCCTTTCCTGCAGGAGGAAAGCTACATTATGAGAAAAAGGAACTGCCTGGTGGGTTAAAGATCCCTAAGCTTTATATTTCGCGCTATTTAGGTGTGGTACCCAAAGGAGGAAAAACAGTTACCGGAAGGCAGCAGTTTTATATTGATCATAGCTATTTTCTTGACTTGGGAGAGGAATTGCCGATTTACAAAGCTCCGGAAGCCGATTTACTTCCCAATGGAAAAACAGCTCCCTTAAAACTTAACACGCCACATGAGAGATGGGGAACGCATTCCACTTTCAGAGATATGGACTTACTTATGAGACTTCAAAGGTATTGTGCGGTTGTATCAATCAGTAAAAAGGATGCAGAAGAGCGGGGTATTAAAGACGGAGATCTTGTAAGGGTTTACAATGTATTTGGAGAGCTTGTAGCACTGGCAAGGGTGAGTCCGAGTGTCAAGCCAGGAGAAGTGTGGATTGCAAATGGTGCAGAGATGATAACCTTTTTTAAAGGATGGTTTAACGCCGTGACACCTATCAGACCGAAACCTACTCAGGCTGTAATCTATCCAGAGGAGAAAAATCCACCTTTTTATCACCTGAAGTATGGATGGAATTTATGGGGTGTTACGGGGAACGAATGTGATACCAGTGTGGAAATTGAAAAGTATAGAGGATAAAAGGAGGTAGATAATGGTACCCAAAGATGGTTATGTGATAGTGGTAGATTTGAATAAATGTGTAGGGTGTCAGGCATGTGCAGTGGCATGTAAAGTATGGTGGACATCTCAAGAAAAGGGAGCAGAGCATGCCTGGTGGATAATCACGGAAACAAGGCCTGGCACTGGATATCCCAAAAACTGGGTTGAAAAGGTGGAAAAGGGTGTGTCAAACGGGAAGGAAGACTATGAAGAGATAGTAAAATTTCGCTATAACGAGCTCTTAAAAAATGAAGGAAGCGAGTCCCCACGAGTATATCCACAACAAATTCCTGATCATGGACCGAATTGGGACTGGGATATGGGCATAGGAGAAGCACCAGAAGATGCGTGGTTTTTCTATTTACCAATTCAGTGTATGCACTGTGCAGAAGCTCCATGTGTAGAGGCCTGTCCTGCCAAAGCACTTTATAGAACCGAGGATGGAATAGTAGTGTATGACCCTGATGTATGCATGAGATGTAAAACCTGTTTTGAGATCTGTCCATATAGAAGAGTGTTCTGGAATTACGAGGAAAATAGACCTACCAAGTGTATAATGTGTTATCCTCTGGTAGAAAAGGGAGAAGAGCCGATTTGTGTAAGGGTTTGTGGAGCTAAGGCAAGATATTTTGGAAGAATAGATGATCCGCAAAGTGATGTATATGTACTGGCAAAAGAATATAAAGTAGCTATTCCGCTTTTTCCTCAGTTTAAAACAGTGCCAAGAATTTTGTACATTCCTCCTGTTCTTACTCCTCCCAAGAATAATGGAAGGGAAAGATATGACAAAGCCTATTTAGAAAAATTTTTTGGAAAAGATGTGTGGAGGGTAAAAGAAGTGCTGGAAAGAGAAAGACAAAAGAAAGATTCAAAATTAATGAAAGTATTAAGGAGGGAGAGGGTATGAGTAGATGGAGCAAAGTAATAAACTCCTGGGGTACTTACTTAGGATTAATTCCTTTTATTGTGGTGGTACTTTATACATTAGCTAAGGTAGGAGGAAGTGATGCCAGGATACATGTAATGAGTCTTGTACCCGGGATTATAGCTGCTTTTATAGTCTCTGGAGTTGTTTTTATAGGACTGGCAATTTTAGTTTCTAAGGGAGGTGATGGGAAATGATAACACTTTATACACCGTGGCATTCTATTGGTGCCCACTTTGGAGTGGGAATTCCTGTATTTGCAAGTGTATTAGCACTTACAGGCATTCTGGGGAAAGTTTTTGGTAAAGACGAGTTTGCTAAAAAGTTGACTTTACCTTTACATGCCTTTGCCTTTTTATCCATGATAGCAATTACTATTGCTTTTGCAGGTGCGCTTATAGACTTCCCTGGACTTACTTTTAAAGTTTCTCCTTTTTTTCGTACCAAGGTAATACTGGCAATTATCGCTTTTTTTGTCTATGCAGGAATGTATTATACAGTTATGTTGAAAAAGGAAGACATTTGGAAATCTGGAGGCGCTCTTACCTATCTTGGAATTCTTGCTTTAATAGGACTTTTTCTGATTTCTTCCTTAGGTGCAATTGGAGGTTACTTAGGAAAGGGACATACGGTGTTAATTTTTGTGCTTAAATTTTTCAATTTAGTCTAAGCAGGTTTGGTCAATAAGGAGAAACGGTGTCTGAAACAGAAGTTAATAAGACTGATGTTGATTTGAATTCATTACGGGCTTTAGTTTATAAATACGCTTCCTATTTATTGGATTATCCTTATGAAAAAAGGGTAAAAACACTTAAGGAACAGGTATCAGATTTTATTGAGTTACTCTCTCTGCTTCGGGAAAAGGGCTATGAAATAGAGTTTAATTCAAGTAAGCTTTTTAAGATTACAGAAGAAATTGAAAAACTGGGTCTTGAAGAGTTTCAGGCAGAGTATGTTTCCTTATTTGAAGTAGGTTATCCCAAGCCCAAGTGCCCTCCTTTTGAAAGGGAATATCTGAATTCTCAGGAGAAAGATGATTTAAAATTTCTGGCTGAACTGGTCAATTATTATTCCAGATACGGAGTGGTAACACAAAAAGAAGCACCTGATTATTTAATTGTTGAGCTTGAATTTATGTATTACTTAATAGCAAAAGAAATGGAGACAAAGGAGCAATGTTATAAAAAGGCCCAGTTAGAATTCTTAGAAAGAATGTTAAAGTGGATAGAAAATTTTTATAGATGTGTAAAAAGAAAATCCAGAGTTAAGGGATATGCCAATATTTTAAAAGTATTTCTTAAATTTATGAAAAAAGACCACGAATTCTTGCTTAAAGAAGTCTCTTGAATTTATGGTTAATGTCTTGCTTTTTTAGGGATTTGGAGTAAAGTTTGTAAGTATGGAAAAGGAAGATCGGGTTCTTTCTTTAAAAGACTGGGTAGAAAGTTTCTGGAATTTTCAGGAAGAAGATTTTTCTTTTTTTAATCAATTACTTCAAAGAAAAAAACTTCTTGATCCAAAAAATATTTTAAAGACCCTTAAAGAGCGCATGAAGATAAGAAAGGCCTTTTATCAATTTTATAAACATCTTTCGTGGAGGGATCTTCCTGCCAATGAGCTTGAAACATTACATAAAAAAATGGAAGAAGTTCTTTATAGAGAAGAAATAATTACAGAAATGACCAATAAGGTCCTTGAGATTTTAAGTATGCTTATTGAACCACCTGAAGAAGAAAATTTTTCTAAAGAAGTCCCTCTACGAGAAAAACAGATGCTTCTTCATTAGTTTAGTTTTATGGAACTTGATTCCAAAAAAGTACTTCGTCGCGCTAAAGAAATTTTAGAAATAGAACGCGATGGGCTTACGTCTCTTATTAATTCTCTTGATAATTCCTTTTTTGAAGCTGTAAAGCTTCTTTTTAATGCTCATGGGAGAGTTGTGGTTTCAGGTATAGGGAAAAGTGGACTTATAGGAAGAAAAATTTCTGCAACCCTTGCCTCAACTGGGACTCCTTCCTTTTTTCTTCATCCAGTAGAGGCCCTTCACGGGGATCTTGGCATGGTTACTCCTGGTGACGTTCTTCTTGCCATATCTTATTCTGGGAATACTGTGGAAGTATGTGAAGTTGCAGCTATTTTAAAAAAAAGAAAAATTCCCATAATTTCTCTCACAGGTAATAAAGAGAGTAAGCTTGCCAGGCTTTCTGATGTAATTCTCAATGTAAAAATTCCAAGAGAGGCCTGCCCTTTTAATCTTGCTCCTACTACCAGCACCACTGCTACCCTTGCCATGGGAGATGCTCTTGCCTTGTGCCTGTTTGAGCTAAAGGGTTTAAGCTCTGAGGATTTTAGGAGAAATCATCCTGGAGGCACTTTGGGGGAGCGGCTCAAAGTAAGAGTTAAAGAAATCATGCTTACAGGAGAACACCTGCCAATTGTAAAAGAAGGAACAGAACTAACAGAAGCTATCAAAGTAATGGATCAAAAAAGACTGGGCTGTGTGATTATTGTGAGTCCCTTAAATCATGTATCAGGAATTATTACAGATGGAGATTTAAGAAGAATATTTTTAAAATATGGTAGCTTTAACAATTTAAAAGTTGAAGAAGTAATGACCAAGAAACCAAAAGTAATAGAAGAATACAGACTGGCCTCTGAAGCCCTTGAATTAATGGAAAAACACTTAATTACAGTTCTTCCTGTAATTAACCAGGATGAAAAGCTCGTGGGAATACTTCATCTTCACGACATTTTAGGAAAAGGTACTTTCAAGTTTACTCTCTAAAATATTAAGTGCCTCATTAATAACTTTATCAAAAGTTTTTTCACCCGAAAGAATTACATGATTAAAATAAGGCAAATATTTTTTATAAATTTTATCCACTTTTTCAAGAAAATTTGCTTTTTCAAAACAGCTTTTTGCCTCTCCTCTGAAGGCAACTCTTTTTAGAGCTGTTTCAGGTGAGATTTCTAAAAAAATAACAAAGTCTGGCAAAGGAGCTATGGTTTCATTTTTCTTAAGAATTTCATAAGGATCCATCCCCTGAGCACCTTGATAGGCAAGGGTTGAAAGATAGTATCTATCAAGTAAAACTATATCCCCTTTCTCAAGTGATGGTATAATGACATTTTTCACATGCCAGAGCCTGTCAAGATAAAA
Source organism: Thermodesulfatator sp. (assembly GCA_027064165.1). Lineage (GTDB taxonomy): Bacteria > Desulfobacterota > Thermodesulfobacteria > Thermodesulfobacteriales > Thermodesulfobacteriaceae > Thermodesulfobacterium. Next base: position 10,326 of record JAMOQE010000028.1, read on the forward strand.
TAGTTCTAAAAATTTTTCAGGATGTATGGCCTTTTTTATCAGAGCTTCTTTGATTTTTTTTCCGTAGGGTCCAGTAGTGGGTTCTTGAGAAATTACTATATTTTTTCCTTTCTGAAAAAAGTGCTGGAATAAAGCCTTACAAAGGGTGCTTTTTCCGGATCCGTCTATCCCTTCTATTACAATAAGTTTCCCTTTTCTCAAAAATTCCAAAACGATCCTTTTTTTCAGAAACTCTCTATTTGCTTTGTTTACCTCACAAAAGATAGCTTCTCTAAGCTTCCACACTTTCCCTAAAAACCCCTGCTTGCTTACTCCTAAGGTGGCAAGAAGAGGCCTTTTTTGATAAATCAGCTCTTCTACAAAGTTGCAAAAGCATTGACTCATCACCTCCATCTTCCCTATTTCGTCTATTACCCACAGATCTATGTTTTCCTTTTTTTCCTGTAAAAGGAAAAGGGCTTTTTCAAGATTTTCAACAAAAACTCTATATTTCCCCACTCTTGGTTTAATATTTGTAGAATCTCTCAAACCCAAGGGGAGCTCTACCTTTTCTTTTATCCACGGAGCAAACACTTTTAACACAAAGCCCTTACGAATACCTTCTTCCTTCACCTCTTCTGTAAAAAACCCTGCAAGTTTTAAATGAGGAGAAAGGGTTTTAACTAAAAACCTGGTAAGAGTGGTTTTGCCACTTTTAGGAGTTCCGTAAAGGATAAGAGCTTTTCTTGGAAAATCAAGCAGCATATCAGAAGTTATTTTCTCTTTAAAGGCCTGGAAGATAGAAGCACATAAGTAGCCCCGGGGCCTCCATCACAGGGTCTGGCAGAAGTAAAGGCTAAAACATATCTCCTGAATGGGCCTCTTCTCAACCAATTTTTTACAAGTGTCTTCAGTACAGGTTCTTTTTTGGAAGAAAGCCCTCTTCCATGAATCACAAGCACACACTTTTCCTGATGAAGGATGGCTTCCTTAAAAAAGTCTTCAAGGGCCAAAAGGGCTTCCTCTACAAATAGACCTCTCAGATTAAGTGTTCGTTTTATAGAAAATTTTCCTTCTCGTAGGAGTATGAGCACATCTTTACTTACTTCCGGGGAGTGCCATTCAATATATTCTGAAGTCAACCATACTTTTACCTTTAAATTCCGAGGAGGCCAGGGCTCCTCGGAATAAAAATAAGGCTTCTTAGGACTGGGCTCCCAGAAAAAATTTTTTTCTTTTAAAGGTATAACCTTATTTGCCAGTTCTTCCCATTTTTTCTCTGGTACCAGTTCTCTATAACTTTGCAATATAGGATCTTCCTGAATAGTTACACCAAATTTGTCTTTAAAAAAAGATTCAAAAGGTTTATACATATTTTTATTTTCCCGCAACTTTCTTACTTTTTCAGACCTTTTTCAAAAATTCTTTCGGCTTTAGTAGCAGCTGTCTCTGCTCTATTGGCAGCATCCTCTGCTCTGTTAGCAGCCTGAACAGCCTTTTCAGCATCTATCTGAAGATCATTCACCTTTCTCTTAAGGGCCTCAAGTTCCATCTTTAAAGTATTTACCTGATTCTGCAGCTGTACACAGCACTGTGGTGTAGTAGGCACATGGGGTTTCTCTACCTTGGGAGTTTTACAAGTAGTGGTGCATCCAAAGGCAAGCAATCCACCAGCACAAATGGCACACAACTTAACTATCTCTTTCTTCATAGCTCACCTCCTTGGTTTTACTTTGGTTCTTATCCTTTTATACAGCCCATAGGGACAAGCTTGGCTACTTTTCTGGCCAATCCTGCCTTACACGTAGCTTCTATTACAAGATCTATGTTTTTGTAAGCCTCTGGAGCCTCCTCAGCAAGCCCTCTTTTAGACTTTCCAAGAACTATTATGCCTCTTTTTTTTAACTTCTCTACTATATCTGAGGCCCTGAAGCGCTTTTTTGCCTGGTGCCTGCTCATGGTTCTCCCTGCTCCGTGACAGGCAGAAGCAAAGGCCTTTTTCTCACCTTCAGAAGTGCCTGCCAGAATATAAGAAGCTGTTCCCATTGAACCACCTATGATTACCGGTTGCCCAACACTTCTATATTTTTCTGGAAGCTCTTTTCTCCCAGGTCCCCAGGCCCTCGTTGCTCCTTTTCTATGGACATAAAGAATCTTTTTCTCTCCCTCTACTTCAAACTCTTCTACCTTACAGGTATTATGACTTACATCGTAAAGCACTTTAACAGCCCTGCCAGGAAAAAATTCTTCAAATACTTCTCTTACCAGATGAGTAATTACCTGCCTGTTTGCCAGAGCACAATTTATTCCGCATAGCATGGCCTTAAAATACCGCTGCCCTTCTGGAGATTTAATGGGAGCACATACAAGTTCTTTCTCCTTTATAGGAATCCCATACTTTTTAGCTGCCTGTGAGAGCACAAGAAGATAATCTGTTGCTATCTGATGCCCCAGCGCTCTTGAACCACAGTGAAAAGTAATTACCACCTGATTTTCAAAAAGCCCAAAGGCTTCGGCAGCCTTCCTATCAAAAATTTCTGCTACATATTGAATTTCCAGATAATGGTTCCCAGATCCCAGAGTGCCAACCTGCCTGTGCTGTCTCTTTTTGGCTTCCCTTGAAACACAGGAAGGATCAGCTCCTTCCATGCACCCCCTTTCCTCGGTATATTCAAGATCCTCCCATTCTCCATAGCCTTTTTTCACAGCCCATCTTGACCCTTCTACCAAAACTTCGTCAAGTTTTGAAGGAGAAAGCTTTATCTTTCCTTCCGAACCAAGGCCACAGGGCACTGTAGCAAAAAGAGCCTCTATAAGAGCAGGAAGCTCTTTTTCTACCTCCTCTTTAAAAAGTGGAGTAGTTAATGTTCTAACTCCACAGGAAATATCGTAGCCCACTCCACCTACTGAAATTATCCCTTCTTCTTCTGGATCAAAAGCTGCAACCCCTCCTATAGGGAATCCATAACCCCAGTGGGCATCTGGCATGGCAATGGAAGCTCCTACAATTCCTGGAAGACAGGCCACATTACATACCTGTTCGTACACTTTGTCATCCATTTCTTCAAGAATCTTCTTACTGGCAAAAATTTTACCAGGAACACGCATTTCTCCCCTTGGGGGGATCTCCCATTCATATTCACTTACTTTAAAAAGCTTCTTTAATTCCATGGCGTTAGATAATTATTTTAAAAAATTTATTTTTAAAATCAAGCTTTACACTTTTTAAATTCTAAATTTGTGCTATTAATTAAAACAATTAAAAAAATTAATAAGGTAAGTCGTGTTTAAGGGAACTACTGTAATTGCTGTAAAAAAAGGCAACCAGGTAGCACTTGGAGCTGATGGGCAGGTAACTTTTGGGAATACTGTATTAAAGCAAAAGGCCCGAAAAGTTAGAAGGCTCTATAAAGGGAAAGTGCTGGTAGGTTTTGCTGGTTCTACAGCAGATGCCTTAACCCTTTTTGAAAAGCTTGAAAAAAAGCTTGAGGCTTATGGAGGAAATCTCCTTAGAAGTGCGGTAGAGCTTGCCAAAGATTGGAGGACGGACAAAGTACTCAGAAGGCTTGAGGCATTTTTGATTGCCTGCAACAAAGAGCACCTGCTTTTGATCTCCGGGGCAGGAGATGTAGTAGAACCGGATGAAGAAGTGGTAGCTATAGGCTCTGGAGGTCCAATGGCACTTTCTGCAGCAAGGGCTCTGCTAAAGCATACAAACCTTTCTGCCAAAGAAATCGTATCAGAAGCTTTGAAAATTGCTTCAGAAATCTGCATTTATACCAATTCAAATATTGTAATAGAGGAGCTATGAAGACTCAAAGAGAGTTCACTCCAAGAGAAATTGTAGCCGAGCTTGACAGGTTTATTGTAGGGCAAAAGCAGGCCAAAAAGGCTGTTGCCATTGCCATGAGAAACCGCTGGAGGAGGCAGCAGCTCAAAGGCACTCTGAAAGAAGAGATATATCCCAAAAACATCTTGATGATAGGTCCCACTGGTGTAGGGAAAACAGAAATAGCAAGGCGACTTGCAAAGCTTTCAAATTCTCCATTTATCAAGGTTGAAGCCACCAAGTTTACAGAAGTGGGATATGTGGGAAGAGATGTAGAATCCATGGTAAGGGATCTGGTGCATATTGCTGTGCAAATGGTAAGAGAGGAGGAAGAAAAAAAGGTAATGGAAAAAGCAAGGGTTCTTGCTGAAGAAAGGCTTATAGACCTTCTCATTCCCCCCTCTCCTGGAGTGGAGTATGATCCCTTAACCAGGGAAAAGTTCCTTAAAAAACTGAGGGATGGAGCCCTTGATGAGCGGCTCGTAGAAATTGAAGTAGAACCTCCTGCCAAACCTCCTTCTATTGAAATTTTTGCAGCTTCAGGCCTTGAAGAAATAGAGATGCAATTAAGGGATATGCTCTCCACCTTTTTACCCTTCAGGCCAAAAAAGAGAAAAGTAAAAGTAAAGGAAGCTTTAGAAATCCTTACCAAACAGGAAGCCTCAAAACTTATAGATATGGATAAAGTGGTAAAAGAGGCTATAAAAAGGACTGAAACAAGCGGCATTATCTTTATAGATGAAATTGACAAAATTGCTGCAAGAGAAGGCGGGCACGGCCCTGATGTTTCAAGAGAAGGTGTGCAGAGAGATCTCTTGCCAATAGTTGAAGGAACTACCGTGAACACACGCTATGGTATGGTAAGAACTGATTATATTTTATTTATTGGAAGTGGTGCTTTTCATATTGCAAAGCCTTCGGACCTTATCCCGGAACTCCAGGGAAGGTTTCCTATAAGAGTTGAGCTTGATCCTCTGACAAAAGAAGATTTTGTTAGAATCCTTACAGAGCCTGAAAACGCAATTATTAAACAATACCAGGCCCTTCTTGCCACAGAACAGGTGGAGCTTGAATTTACAAAAGAAGCCATTGAAGAGCTTGCCAAAATTGCCTTTGAAATAAACGAAAGAATGGAAAACATTGGAGCAAGAAGACTTTACACAGTAGTAGAAAAAGTACTTGAGGATATATCTTTTGAGGCACCTGATATAGCTCCTACCAAAGTAGTAATTACTCCAGAATATGTAAGGGAAAAACTTGAGGGAATTGCAGAAAACGAAGACCTTGCCAAATTTATTCTTTAATTACTTCTGCCCAGAGATCGTAGAGACCACTTCTTTTTACTTTTACTTTCACAAGATCACCTGGTAGAGGATCAGCCTTTTTAAAATTAAGATAAGTAATTCCGTCTATTTCAGGAGCCTGACACCTTGCAATTCCAAAAGGCCTTCCCTTTATATCCTCTCCCAAGAAAAGCACCTCTTCTTCTTCGCCAACCCGGCTTTTTAGTCTTTTTTTAGTAACCTCTCTCTGAAGCTTTAAAACCTGCCTTTTCCTTGCAATTTTTTCTTTATAAGAAACCCGTGGAAAAAATTTTTCAGCCTCTGTGCCTTCCTCTGGATAAAAAATAAAAACCCCAAGATAATCAAACTCAACTTCTTTT
>JAMOQE010000029.1 GCA_027064165.1 Thermodesulfatator sp.
AGAGGGTCTTTGCCGTGGATGGATTCCATGTAATCCCTGTATCTAAGGGCAGTGGTATAGCGATGATGCCCATCTGCAATGTAAATTTTCTTATCAAGAAAATGGCTCTGCACATGTTTTGAAAGTCGGGCAGGTATTTTATAAAGACTATGGGTTTCTCCATTAAGTGTTGCCTGATAAAGAAGCTCTTCTTTCTCAAGACTATTTAAAAGTTTTAAACCCGGGTCCTCAAACAGGCCAAAAATTTGACTGAACTGGAACCCCGTTGTTTTTAAAAGATTAAACCTGTCTTCTGTGATTTTGGGAAACACCTTTTCATGAGGAAGGATCTTTTCCTCTTCAAAAGGTATAAGCTCAACAATTCCTATAAAACCTCTCCTTTTAAGTCTTTTCCCCTGATGGTTAAATTCAACTTCGTAGTAATAAAAGCAGGGATTTTTTTCCTTTATCAAGATGTTTTCATTTATCCAGGTATTTAAAAGCTCTTTTGCTTTTTCGTAAGTTTCTGGTATTTCAAGGTGAAAAATGTTGTAAGGGCTTTTCTTTTTGTAAAATTCAACTTCTTCCGGACTTACCACATCATAAGGAGGAGCAACCACATTTTCTATAGAAACTTTTTCCAAGTTATACCTCCAGCCAGGTAAGGGAAGGACCTTGGGCATGCTCTTTCTCCATTTTCCAAGTTTTTTAAAGTCTAACAAATAATCAGGGTTTATCAAGTTGTTTTTTTTTGTGGTATAATAAAAAAAGTGAACTTTGCCAGCTGGAAACAAGGAATTCTGGAATATGTCTCAAAAAGGGAAAAAGGTTCAGGGGGGTTTGGCTCAACTCCTTATCTTCCTCCTACCCTGGAGGATACTTATTTTTCTTTGATGACCTTAAGGCTTCTCCATCAGAAAATAAATTTTGACAAACACAGGGCCTTTTTATTCAGACAAAAGCTATCCGAACTTGGATTTGAACCCGTAGCAAAATTTCTTGAGCTTTTGAAAATATTTCACCTTTCTCCTCCAGATTTGGGGAGAAAAATTTTTCTCAGAGCTAAAGAAAAATTAGCAAAATCAGAGGTGAGTTTTAAAGAGCTTTATTGCCTTTTTGAAATTTTTTTATTTTTTAAAAAAGCGGAATTTCTGGAAGAAATTAAAACCCGGGTTTTTGAGAATTTGTCTAAAAAGAAAATGGTTACTCTTGAGGATTATTACCATGCCTATAGGGTGCTTGGAAGGGTGTTTCCAGAAGAGCTTCTCTCCCACATTCTTGAGGCACAGAATCCAGATGGTGGTTTTGGTTTTTATAAAGGCACAACTTCTTATGTGGAAAACTGCTTTTTTGCCTGTTTTGTGCTTAAAGGCTTTTCTCTTGCCCCTAAATATCTGGATAAGCTTAAAGAATTTGTCTGGGCCTGTAGAAACAGGGATGGAGGGTTTGGAAGGAGTCCCCAGGGCATTTCCTTTCTTGAGAGCACCTATTATGCCTGCTGGATTTTATTAAATTTTTGAGCATGAAATGGTTCTGTCCATTTTGCTGGAAAGAGATTGAAGAAAAAGCCATTTTCTGTCCTTTTTGTCAGGGCAATCTGGAAAAGTTTCAAAGCCTTTCTTTTGAAGAAAAGCTCCTTTTAGGCTTAAAAAGTCCAATCTGTCAAAATCGGATGTTTGTTATAAAAACTCTGGGCAGAATAAAGAGCGAAAAAGCTGTTAAACCACTTTGCGAACATTTAAATGCCCCTGTAGATCCCTATGAGATTATGGAGACCCTTAAAGCCCTTAAGCTGATTGGTTCTAAAGAAGCAGAGGAGTGTATTGAAAATTTTTTAAAGACATGCAATATGAAAATTGTTTTAAAATTTGCAAGGGAAGAGTTAAAAGTAAAGTGAGGTTAAAAAAGTCCTTTGGGCAGCACCTTCTTATTGCTCCCGGCATTTTGCAAAGGATTGTGGAATTTGCAGAGATAAGGCCAGGGGAAGTGGTGGTGGAAATAGGTCCTGGCACGGGAAATCTTACCCGGTACCTGCTGAAAACTCAGCTAAAAAAGCTTTACTTAATAGAGCTTGACAGAGAGATGGTAGAGCTTCTTTGCAAAAAAATTAAAGACCCCAGAGTGGAGCTCATCTGTGCCGATGCCAAGAGTTTTGATTTTTCTTCCCTTTCAGAAAAGAGGCTTAAACTTATTGGCAACCTTCCTTACAATGTGGCAGGTCTTATCATAGAAAACACCGTAAACTTTAAAGACTTAATTCCAGAGGCCTATTACATGGTGCAAAAGGAAGTGGCAGAAAGATTAAAGAGCACCACTTCCTGGCTTGGAACTTTTGTAAATACATTTTACACCGTGGACTACCTCATGACCATTCCACCCAGATTTTTTCTGCCACCACCCAGGGTGTATTCAGCTCTTTTAGTCTTGAGGAGAAGAATGGAGCCTGCCCTGGATATAGAGCCTGAATCTTATAAAAAATTTTTGACAAGACTTTATGCTCAAAAAAGGAAAATGCTAAAGCGTAAAATAAAAGAAGAAGTTTTGATTAAAGCCGGAATTTCGCCGAATAAAAGGGTGGAGGAACTCTATACAGAAGATTTTATCAAACTTTTCAGATATTATTCTGTGCTGTTTGAAGAATAGCTGGCTTTGATAGCTTTTAATTTTTTAGCTCTTAATCTTTTGTATCTTGCCATTCTTATGCGTCTTATTGCCCTTAAGTGTTCTCTATATGTACGGGAGAAGCAGTGAGTACCATCGTTTTTGGCAACGAAGTAAAGATAGGGTACCTTAGCAGGGAAAAGCACTGCTTTTATACTTTCTTCTCCGGGATTTGAAATAGGGGTTGGAGGAAGGCCCTTGTTTAGATATGTGTTATAAGGACTTTTTACCCGGTAGTAGTCTTTGTAATAGAGACGTCTGAATTTTTTTAAGGCATAATTAACAGTGGGATCTGCCTGAAGGGGCATCCCAATTTTTAAGCGATTCCAGTAAACAGCAGCAATAAGGGGTTTTTCTTTATTAAAAATGGCTTCTTTTTCTACAATGGAAGCAAGGGTAATGACTTCTTTCAGGCTGAGGCCTTTTTCTTCTGCTATTTTTTCATACTTTTTCCAGTGCTCCCAGAAGTTATTCACCATTACCTTTATTACCCTTTCAGGAGGAGTATTTCTGGCAAAGTAATAAGTATCAGGAAAGAGAAATCCTTCTGCAGTGGTGGAAGGGATGCCAAGTGATTTGACAAAATTTTCGTTTTCAGCCAGACTTAAAAATTCCTCTTTTTTACAGATTTTTTGCTTATCAAGGATGTCTGCAACCTGCCAGATAGTTGCTCCTTCTGGAATAATTACTTTTCTTAAGTATATTTTTCCTTCAGCCAAAATTTTTAAAATTTCATCTGCAGACTGATATGGAAAAAGTGCATACTCTCCTGCCTTAAATTTTTTATAGGCCCCGGTCCTTAAGGCTTCAACTACAAATACCCAGGTATTTCTAATAACTCCTGCTTTTTTTAATTTCCGGGCTATGGTTATTAAGGAATCTCCTTTGTTGATTTCTATAATGTGAAACTCCTTGGTTTCTATGGGAGAGGGCGCTTTTCGTTCCTGCAGATAAAAAGCTATTCCTATCAAAAGAAAATAAAATAAAAGAACACAAATAAAAATTTTTTTATGTCTTGAGATATGCATTTTTAATGGTATTTTAAATAAAGTCCTAAAAGGAGGTATGTATGCTTAATGAAGAAGTCCTTAAAACCTTAGAAAAGGAAGCCAAGGAAAACCCTCATGCAGTTTTTGCTCAACACCGTTTAGCAATAGCTTACTTCAAGTTGGGGAAATTGCAAGAGGCAAAGGAGGCCTTTAAAAAGGTGCTTAAGCTTGATCCTTATCACTTTGAGGCCATGGTAAACCTGGGAATTATACTTGCCCAGGAAGGAGAGCTTGAGGAAGCCAAAAAGGCCTTTACTTTTACTCTTAAGTTTTATCCCAAGTCTGTTGAAGCCTGGACAAATCTGGGTTTAATTGAGTTTCAGCTTGGTAATCTTGAAGAGGCAGAAAAATGCTATAGAAAAGCCCTTGAGCTAAAGCCAGATTTTGTGTCTGCAGCTGTTAATTTGTCAACAGTGCTTATTGAAAAGGAGGAATATGAAGAGGCTATAAAGCTCCTTGAAGAGGCTGCTCAGTATGCTCCTCAGCTTGCTACTCTTTATAACAATCTGGCTGTGGCTTACTACTATGCTGGAAATAAAGAAAAGGCACTTGAAAATCTAAACAAGGCAAAAGAGCTCGGATATCCTGTAAGTAAAGAATTTGAGAGGTTGTTGAAAAATGAGGTTTCCCAAGTTTAAAGTGCCTACCTGTCCTTTTTGCGGAAGGCCTATAGAAAAACCCAAGCTTCTTTCCATAGGCTATTCAGACTTTGAGGCAGGAGTGTGCGAGTGTGGAAGTGTATATGTATGTGATGTTACCGGAAAAAATCGTGGAGCAGCTTTTGTGGAGGCACTGGTAATAGCCTGCGGAGGAAACTGGGACCTTGCCTGGGACCTTTCTCCAGAAGAAGATTATCAGGAAATATGGGTTGAAAATTATGACTTTGAAAACCACAGGATAATTGAACTTCCAGCAGGCGATAAGAAACGTTTGAGAAGTGCCCTCTGTTTTATTAAAGTGGCAAGAGATATTGAAGAGATTAGAGAACCCGGGCTTAAAAAGGCTTTAAAAAGAGAAAAAAAAGTAAATATTCCACCCAAGAAAAAACGATTAAAAAGACAGGAAATAGAAAAACTTATAAGCGAAGGGAATTTGCAGGAGCTTATTTCCTATCACTTGGGTGAGCCTTTAAACCTTCATACCTTTCAAAAGCTTCTTTATCACCCTGATCCCTTGATAAGAAAAAGGGCAGGAGTTTATTTAGGGCTTGTTGCCAAAGCCCTTTCTGATGTTTATCCGGAGAAGGTTCTTGATTTGATAAAACGCCTTATCTATGCAGCAGCAGATTCTGCAGCTTCTCCCTGGGGTGCTATTGAAGCTGTGGGAGAGATTTTACGAAATACTGGAGATAGATATGCCCTTTTTATAAACAATCTCTTTGCCTTTCTTCCATACCCTGAATATACTTTATATGTACTTTATGCCTTTTACAGGATTTCAGAAATTTATCCAGAGTTGCTTAAAAAGGGACCATATTTAAAATTACTCAAATTTCTTGAAAAAGGGGTGGCTCCAGAAGCAGAGGCTTTGATTTATCTTATTTTTAAAAATTTAAAGGCAAAAGAAGTACTGCCCTATCTTTCTGGTGAAGGAAGTGGGCGGATATTTAATTATCAGAAAATGGATTACGAAGACATTGAGCTAAAAGAACTTGCAGAAAAAGTTAGAGAGGAGCTTGGTGGATGAAAAAAGAGATTTTAACGGAGAGGGGCAGGCTTTTTGAGAGTGTGGGGGTTCCTGAGGACTTGAAGGAGGCTTATAAGCTTGCTTTAAAGGCTCATCAGCACTGGATTGATGGAAGGGTGCTTGATGCTATAGAGCTTTACCAGGAGGCTTTAAAGCTCTTTCAGGAAAAAGGGGCATACAAAGAGGTGGCAAATATCCTTGAAGCCCTGGGGGACATGTATCATTTAAGGGGGAGAATGAAAGAGTGTTTAAGGGCTTATAAAGCCTGCCTGGATATTTGTGAGGACTTTGAAGATGAACTTAGCACTGCAGTGATTGCAGAAAAGATTGTGCATGTTTATCGCAGACAAAGGGAATACGAAAAAATGCTTCCTTATCTTCATCGCATCCTTGAAATAGCTGAGAAGTTTGGAGATGCCCACAGGGCTGCAAGGGCTATGGTGGGAATAGGAGATGTCCATCAGGCAAAAGGAGACTTTCAGACAGCTAAGGAAGCCTATGAAATAGCCCTGAAGATTTACGAGGGAATGGGAGCAATAGAGCTTGCCAAAGTAGTGAAAGAAGGCCTGAAGCAGGTTGAAGAGAAACTTAAAAGTTCTGAAAACACTTAAAAGTCACAGTAGCACGGACTGTTAATTTCTGGCTGTCTTTAGCAGGATGAGGAAGTGATAAGCTTTTGGATGCCCTTAACGGGAAAACGGGGAAATTTCTGGATTTATAATCTATTTTCTCTATATAACAGCTACCTGAGAGAACTCTGCCAATTTCTTTAGAAAGACTGAGGGCATTTTTGATAAGCTCCAAAGTCAATCTATTTTTTTCAAGCTTTAATTTGGAAGGAGAAACTCGCCAGCCCTGACTTCTTACAAAATAAGAAAAAAGTGTAGGATAGATTTTTTTAAGCCTTAAAAAAGGCTTTATTGCCTTTCCCTGTATGGCAGGGCTTTTCCCTTCAAAGGTATAAAAAATAGTGCCCTTGTATCCATTGCATATCAGGCTGTCTTTTTCCCAGATACAATTTTGTGAAGTATAAAATTTTCCACCTCTGTGTTTAATTTTTAGTTGCCTTATTTCCTTATCAAGGAATCCAAGAATTTTTAAAACTTCTTTTTCTGTAGCGGCTTTTACTGTTGCCTCAATGTTAAAGACGTATTCATCAGGGAGAAGGGATTTTTCTACAGACAGAGGAAGCTTTATTTCAAGTTTATTAATTTTCTGACACACACCGGGTTTGGTAGAATAAAAAAGCAAAAGCCCTGTAAGAAAAATTCCCACACAGTTAAGCTTTTCTATCTTTTTAATAACCACTTTATAGCGGGTTTTTTGTTTGTCCTGAGGAGGAATTTCTTTAAAAAGATAGAATAGCCATTTTATGAGGTAAAAACTCAGCACAAGAGCTCCAACACTAAAAAAGAGAAAGAGCACTGTGCCTACTGCAAGTCCTATAAACAACAAAAACAAAAATATCCCTGCAGCTAATCCTAAGAAGAAAAGGAGCCTTTTAAAGAAGTTCATCTTTCATATCCAGGAAGTTCTACCTGGGTGCAGGTTCCAGTAGGGCAGTTATGCTGGGCAGTGATCCTGGGTTTATCAACAGAAGAGCTGCCTGAATCTACAATGGCATTTACCACGCTCATTAGTCTTTTTATATTTTTGCTTTTACACTTTGGGCAGCTTACTTCGCTCAATTCATTTTTATTTTTTAAAAAGACTTCAAATTCTTCACCGCAGTCTTTACAGTGGAATTCATAGATGGGCATTTTTGGTTACCTCATAGAGGGATAATTAAGTGCCCGGGGCCGGACTCGAACCGGCACGGGGCGTAAACCCCAGTGGATTTTAAGTCCACAGCGTCTACCAATTCCGCCACCCGGGCGGATTACTATCTTTATGATAATCCAAATTTTTTTTACGGCAAGATCCCTTTTTTCATATTTATACTACAAAAAATATTCTGAAAATGCGTAACCTAAGGACAAAACAGGATAATTATACAAAAGTAGAACTCTTTACTTTTTTTCAGGAGGTTTTGGTAAGTAGTCTGTTTTTACATTGAACATAGCTCTTATAATGCTTTTCTTTACTTTCGGATCAAGGGAAAAGATGTTTGTTTTTATATAATCTTCTAAAAATTTTCTTTTCGTCTTTTCAGCAAAAGGACAAGGGTTTTTTAAAACAGGCCATTCCATTTTTTTTACAAAGCTTTTAATGAGCCTTTTTTCCACAAGAAAAAGTGGCCTTATTATGTAAAGTTTACCTTTAAACATTTCCTGTTTTGGCACAATAGATGAGATTTCACCATGATAAAAAAGATTAAGGAAAAAGGTTACAACCACATCGTCAATATGGTGCCCTAAGGCAAGTTTGTTTGCTCCAAGCTCCTCTGCCAGTTTAAAGAGGTGTTTTCTCCTGTGCCAGGAGCATACAAAACAGGGATTTTTGTTGCCTTTTTCAGCTACTTCAAGTGCCTGAAGTCCACAATCTGTTTTTTTTACCAAAAACTCTGCTCCAAGCCCTTCTGCAAATTTTTTTAGCCAGTTTACCCCTTTTTCATACTCTTCAAGATTTGCCTTGGGGAAGCCCATATCAAGATGTACTGCCAGGATTCTATAGTCCTTCCTCAGCTTTTTTCTCCACTCAGCAAGGAAATAAAGAAGCACAAGGCTGTCTTCCCCTCCTGAGAGCCCTGTAATTATAAAGTCTCCTTCCTCAAGCATGCTATATCCATGAATAGCTCTTCCAATCCAGCGTTTAAGCTTGTTGTAAGTGCTCATTTAAGTAGCTAAGGAATCTTTACTTCGGGATTCAGCAGATTAAAAGGGTCAAATGCCTGTTTAATCTTTTTCATTATTTCAATTTCTAAAGGGCTGAGTTCTTTTTTGGCAAAAAACCTTTTTGTATAACCCACTCCATGTTCTCCAGAAAATGTTCCTCCCAGCTTCCAGACCTTCTGGATTATTTTCTTTCTGGCAAGCTCTGCTAAACCCTTGTCTTCTTCATTGTGCATGATGTTTATGTGAAAATTTCCGTCTCCTGCATGTCCAAAACACAGGATAGGTAATCTTACCTCTTCTTCTATCTTCCTTACTGTTTTAAGGAGTGTTTTCATCTGGCTTCTTGGTACCACCACATCGTTTGAAATTTTAAACTTCCCCAGAACTTTTGTAGCAGGTGAAATTTCTCTTCTCAATTCCCAGAGCTCTTCAATATGTTTTTCCTCTTCGGCTTTAAAAAAGGGAATTTTTAATGAATTCAGTATTTTTTCTACTATTTCTGAATCTTTTTTTACTTCTTCTTTCCTGCCATCAAGTTCAAGAAAAAGCATAGCCTGGGTATTTTTAAATTTTTTATCCTTTTTTACCTTATACAGGGCCTTGAGAGAGGTTTTATCCACGAATTCTGCACAGCAAGGAGTCAAGCCTTTTAAAAGAAGTGCAGAAATAACAGAAAGTGGTTCTTCTTCAAGCTGGTGAAATGAAACGAAGAGCATCCTTTTTTCTGGAAGCGGGAGGAGTTTTAAAGTGATTTCAGTAAACACACCCAGTGTGCCTTCAGAGCCAATCATAAGAGAAGTTAAGTTGTAATTTACTGCCTGTTTTAAAACAGGCCTTCCAGTGTGAAAAAGCCTTCCCCCCGGGAGCACCACTTCTATGTCAAGCACATAGTCCTTGGTGGTGCCATATTTTAAGCCTCTTGGGCCACCGGCAGCAGTTGCTACATTTCCTCCTATTGTGGAAAAGGCATAGCTTGCAGGGTCTGGTGGATAAAATAAGCCATAGGGTTTAAGGAAATCTTTTAATTGCTTATTCACTACCCCTGGTTCCACTTTTACAATTCTTTCTTCCTGATTTAATTCAAGTATTCTATTCATTCTGGTAAAAGAAATTACAATGCCGTTTTTATGGGATAAGGAACTTCCTGTAGTAGAAGTGCCTGCCCCGCGGGGAGTTACAGGTATTTTAAAATCTTCTGCAATCTTTAGGATTTCAATTACTTCTTCTTTTTTTTCAGGAAGAGCCACAGCAAGGGGCCAGATGCCTCTTAAGGAAGAATCATAAGTATAGACAAGGCATTCTTCCTGAGTTAACAAACGCTTTCCAAGAAGAGACTTGAGCTTACGCAGTGCCTGCTGAGAGGGAAAGTTCTTCACCTTCTTTTACACCTCTTTTCTCCTGGGTTGAAAGCTCCTCTTCCACTTCTTTACGAATGTAGTCCACCTTTATTTTAATGGAGGGATCCCTCATAAGCTTTTTCTCAAGGGCCTTTATATTATAGATTACCGTGGAGTGTTCTCTTCCAAAGAGTTCCCCAATTTCTTTGAAAGACTTTCCTGCCAGTCTTCTTATTAAATACATGGCAACCTGTCTTGATTCACTCACCTCTTTTTTTCTTGAAGCAGAAAAAAGTTTTTCTCTGGATACCCCAAAAAATCTGCAGGTGGTTTCTATTATGTACTCAATGTCCTGTTCCCCTTTTTTATCAGCTCCTATTTCTGCTATTACTTCCTTTGCCAGTGAAAGAGAGATAGGTTCTTTTAGCAGAGAAGAGCGTGCAATAAGCCCAAGCACAGCACTTTCTATCTGTCTTACATCCCCTCTTATATGCCTTGCAAGATACTCCACCACTTCATAAGGGAAATTTTTACCCATTTTTTTGGCTTTGTGACGGATAATCTTCTTTCTTGTGCTAAAATCTGGAGGATTCA
The DNA here is from genome assembly GCA_027064165.1 of Thermodesulfatator sp. Classification (GTDB taxonomy): domain Bacteria; phylum Desulfobacterota; class Thermodesulfobacteria; order Thermodesulfobacteriales; family Thermodesulfobacteriaceae; genus Thermodesulfobacterium. Next base: position 10,081 of record JAMOQE010000029.1, read on the forward strand.
GGCGAATAAGAAGTCCAGAAGAAAGGCGAGATTTTAAACTACTATCAAGGTCTGAGATCTCCTGAGGCAGTTTAATGGAAGTAAAAACCACGGTTTTGCCCTGCTCAAGAAGATAATCCAGTAAAAATGCAAGCTCTGTTTGGGTGTAATCCTTTCCTGCAAAAAAGTCCACTCCTTCAAGAAGGAGCACATCACATTCTTTACGAAATTTGTCTTTAAAGCTTTCAATCATACCAGACTTTAGATACTTAAGCATATAACTGAGAAAGTCTCTTGCCGTGAGATAAAAAACCCGAGTAAAGCCCTTTTTTAATAACCCATTTCCTACTGCCTGAGTAAGGTGGGTTTTCCCCAGTCCAAAGTGCCCACAAAGATACACCATGTAGCTCCTGGGGAGTTCTTCAGCTATTTGATAGCAAACATTATAGGCAAACTGATTACACTTGCCTGTGACGAAGTCTTCAAAAGTAAATTTGGGGCTGAGTTTTCTGCCAAGAAATGTCGTTGGATTATAGGGAATTATAAGCTGATGTGCCTCTCGCTCTTCAGCTACAACGAGTTTTACCTCCCTTATTCCCGATTCTCGGGCTAATTTGTTTAAAAGAGAAAAATAATTTTCTTTAATCCAGTCTCGGGTAAACTCGTTTGGCAACAAGAGATAAAGTACTTCTTCTTTTATATCTCCCTGAAGAGAAGAAAACCATACTTTATAAATAGGTTCTGGGAGCCTTTCTTTTAAGAGGCCTTTTATTTTTTCCCAGGACGCCGTCTTACTCATGGCTTTTAAGCATAATGAAAAAGAATAATTTTGCAAATCCTGGTGTGCCCCGGTTTGGTAAGATGTGAAAATGGATTTTTTTATAAAAAATTCTCAACAGATAAAAGGGTTAAAAATCCTTTTCAAGGAAAATAGCTTAACTTCTATGTTTGAAAGCCTTATTTTAGAGCTAACTTGAGGTAAAGCACTTTTCCTTTTTTGCTATTTATTGATTTTTGAAAATATTTGAGATTTTTCAGAAAAGAGATATTTTTTCGTTAATTCAGATGGTTGAGTTTACTCACGAGAAAACACGCTATAGAGTGTTTTCTGGAGAGAGGTTTTAATTCAGGAGAGCCCGTCAGGCAGATGTCTTCTTTTATAGGACATCTGGGATAAAAAGGGCAGCCTTTTTTGATTTCTGTAATTCCAGCCACCTCTCCTTTTATCTGGTCAAAAGGAGGTGGTGAAGGGGCAAAGGGATCAGGATAGGCCCTGATAAGCATCTGCGTATAAGGATGATGCATAGTTTTATTTAAAAGCTCTGCGGAAAATTCTTCTACGATGTTTCCCATATACATTACAAGGATTTTATCTGCCAGAGCTTTTGCTACACGGAGACTGTGAGTGATTAAAAAATAAGAAGCACCTGTTTTTTCTCTAAGTCGTTTAAGCACTTTTAAAATCTGGGCTTCTACACTTACATCAAGGGAGGAAGTGGGTTCATCAAGCACAAGAAGGCCAGGATCCGTAATAAGAGCCCTTGCCAGGGCAACCCTCTGTCTCTGCCCTCCACTTAAAGCATGAGGATAAAGCTCAAGCACTTCTTTGGAAAGTCCCACCTCTCTTAATAAATTGATGACCTTTTTCAAACCCTCTTTTTCACTTTTTCGGAATTTTATAAGAAAAGGCTCAAGCAGGGATTCTTTTATCTTCATTCTGGGATTTAAAGAAGCATAGGGATCCTGAAAGACTGCCTGAACAGAAGTAGAAACTTCAATATGGCCTTTGTCTGGTTTTTCAATACCTAATATAAGTTTTCCAAGAGTGGTTTTACCACAGCCGCTTTCTCCTAATAAGACCACGCTTTCTCTTTCTTTTATTTCCAAATTAATGTTTTTTAAAGCCCAAAATCTAATTTTCTTGAAAAGAGACACCCTTATTTCATAGCTTTTCCAGAGGCCTTTTGCTTGAACAAGGAGTTTATTTTTCATAATGCCAGCATCTTACCTTTCTTTTGGGAGAAATTGCTATCAAAGGAGGCACCCCTTTCTTATAGCACTTTTCTGTTTTTTCAGAGCATAGTGCTAAATAAGGACAGCCCTGGTGTTCCTGTGTTTTTAAGTTTAAGGCTCTCATTTCGGTGCCTGAGTCTTCAATAGAATAGGCTTTCATTAGTTCCTTTGCGTAGGGATGAAGAGGGGTTTTGAATAAATCCTCTACCGGAGCCTCTTCTATAAGAAAGCCTTTGTAAAGCACACCCACCCTTCTGGCTATCCAGCGCATCACTCCAAGGTCGTGAGTGATAAATAAAATAGAAAGCCCCTTTTTTTGATTAAGGCTTAATAAGAGCTTCATAATTTGAATCTGGAGGGTGAGGTCAAGTGCTGTAGTAGGTTCATCAGCTATTAAAAGAGAGGGATCCCTTGCTAAAGAAATGGCAATCATTACCCTCTGTCTCATTCCACCTGAGAGTTCGTGAGGATAGTTTCTTAATCTCATTTCTGGATCAGGAAGGCCCACCTCTTTTAACAATTCTATCGCCCGTCTTTTCCTTTCTGCTTTGTTACCTGATAGTACCTCTTCTATCTGTTCTCCTACAGTCAATACAGGATTAAGGGCACTTAAAGGATCCTGGAGAATAAGGGCTATTTCTTTACCCCTGATATTTCTTAAATTTTCTTCATCAAGCCCTGTAAGATCAATTTCTTTAAATATTATTTTTCCTGAGAGTATGTGAACTCCTGGAGGAAGAAGCCTTATTATAGAAAGAGAGGTAAGGGTTTTTCCTGAACCGCTTTCTCCAAGAAGTCCATAAATTTCACCCCTGTGAATAACAAAAGAAACTTCTTTTACTATGGATATTCTATCACTACCAAGAGAAAGGTTTTCTACTTTTAAAAGCGACATTTTTTTCAATTTTGCCTGCACCTGCAGGCAGGAAAATTTAGCCTCAGGTATGGCAGGATCTAAATTCTGCTATAAGAACCTCTGTGGGACTGGCTTCTCTTACTTCCAAAATTTCTATCTCTAACTCTATCTCTTTACCAGCTCCTGGATGATTAAAATCTGCCACAATTTTTCCTTCCTCTATTTTTAAAACCTTAAAAAAAGTGGGCTCTCCGTACCTATTTTTTTCAATATACCACTTTCCTATTTCAAGATTTTCAGGATTTTTAAGAGAGGATATTTCAATCTCTTTAATTAAATAGGGAAGATGAGGCCCATAAGCCTGCTCTGGTTTTAAAGTTATTTTTATCTTTTCTCCGGAAGATTTATTAAGAATAGCTTCTTCTATAGGAGAGGGGATTCTTTCTCTCCCATAGACAAATCCTATTTCTATGGGCCTTTTAAAGGCTTCAGGCACATCTTCTTTAAAAACAGGTTTATAACGAATTCTTACAAAACAATCCCGGGCAATTTTTTGCATTTAGCTCTCCTTTTTTATTTTATTAAGTATTCCAGAAGGGCCATATGGAGCCACATCTTATTTTCTGCCTGATCCCAGACTACAGAATTTGGGCCTTCAAGGACATCTTCTGTTATTTCTTCTCCTCTGTGTGCCGGGAGACAATGAAGCACAATGGCTTCTGGATGGGCAAGGGAAAGCAGTTCTTTATTTAACTGAAACTCTTTAAAGGCTTTTTTCCTGAGCTCTTCCTCTTCTTCTTGCCCCATGCTCGTCCAGACATCTGTGTTTATTATTTCTGCTCCTTTAATGGCTTTCTTGGGATCTCTCAGGACTTCAATTTTTGCAGAAAAGCGTTTTTTTGCTTGCTCTAAAACCTCTTTATCCGGATCAAATCCCTCTGGACACGCAATAATAAGTGGGAACCCAAGGATAGCAGCAAGTTCTATCCAGGAATTTGCCATATTATTGCCATCCCCTATCCAGACAACGCCGGTTTTAAAAGGGTCTTTTCCTGATTCAAGGATGGTCATAAAGTCAGAAAGAATCTGGCAGGGATGAAACCTATCAGAAAGTCCATTTATTATAGGGATTTGGGAATATTTTGCAAATTCTTCTATGGTGGCCTGTGAATAGGTTCTTAAAACCAGTGCATGGAGATAACGGGAAAGCACACGTGCAGTGTCTTTTATAGGCTCTCCTCTTGAGAGCTGAAGATTCTGGGTGGGAAGAAAAATTGTGTTCCCTCCAAGGCGCATCATAGCAGCTTCAAAGGAGACTCTCGTTCTTGTGGAAGGCTTTTCAAAAATAAGGCCAAGTATTTTTCCTGAAAACTCCTTTTCTAAACCACCATTTTTTTTGATTTCTATTGCTCTTTCAATAAGAGATAGAATTTCTTCTTTCTCAAAATCCCAGATTCTCGTAAAATGTACCCCCATAAAAAGCTCCTTTTCTGATTTTGATTTTTCCCATTTTTATATTAATTTTTTATTTTGTAAAGGGGCATTAAAGTTTTTTTAACTTTTGCCGATAAATATAGACGAGAAAAAGACCAAAGTTTAAAAGCCATGAAGGTACTTAAAATAGAGAACGCAAAGCCATTATCTTCTTCAGAAAAAATAGAAAACTCAAGGGTTTTCAAGAGTTTACATTCTTTAAAAGAAGTAAAGAATAAAGGAGAAAAGCGACCTATTGAGAACGATAAAGTGGCCTCAAAAGATAATAAGAATCAGCTGGATAGAGAAAAAGAGTTTGACTCTATTTTGAAAAAGATAAAAGAGAGGCTTAATCCTTTAAACAAGGTACTGAAAGTAGAAATTGATAAGGATTTAAAGGTGCCTGTCTTTAAAATTATAGATAAAGATACCAAGGAAGTGATCAGGCAAATTCCCTGGGAGGAGACTTTGAAGTTGTGGAAGGCCCTTGAAGAGCTTTTAAAGAAAGAAGGTCTGGAGAAGACCGAGCTTAAAGGTATTTTTTTAGAAAAGGAGGTGTAATAAGCCATGGCAGACTTTTACATGAGTAATGTAACAGGCCTTCTGG
>JAMOQE010000030.1 GCA_027064165.1 Thermodesulfatator sp.
CTCTTGTGCAGATAGCAGAAACTTCTATGGAAGTGCCAGGAAAAGTATTTGTAAGTCTTGTAGGTTTTTTTTGACCTGTTTTGGATCAGTAAATGTTTATGTAAGCTCTTCTTCAAGACTGCTTTATGCCCTTTCAAGAGCAGGCTACCTTCCAGACTATTTTTCTGCTTTAAATGCTCGCCATGTGCCTTACAGGGCTTTGATAGCTATAATTACAGCAATGACCCTTGTAGTGGCAGGTATGTGGGTATTTCACTTTTCTGTAGAAACTTTACTTTTGCTTTCCAATAGTATTTTTATTATTATTTACTTGATAGGTTCTCTTGCAGGATTAGTGCTTCTTCCTAAAAAAATTTTTCCTGCAATTTCTCTTTTGGTCTGTCTTTTTACTTTCTTTTTTGTAGGAAAATGCTTTGTCTATCCTCTTGGGGTAATTTGCTTTGCCCTAATTTATTTAAATTTAAATTTAAGAAAGAACAAAATTAATGTAAAATCTCTTTAAATCTACATCTTTTACCTTTACCTTAACTTTTTGTCCCAGATGAAAAACTTTTCCTGTGTTCTGGCCTATAAGAGCCGTTGCTGATTCATTGAGTTTATAAATGTCTTCAGGAAGATCTATTACTCGCACCACTCCGCTTACCATATACTCCTCAAGCTCTACAAAAAAACCAAAGGCAGTAAGGCCTGTTATTATTCCAGAAAATTCCTCTCCGATTTTGTCTTTCATAAAAAAGGCCTGAAATCTTTTTAAAACTTCCCTTTCTGCTTCCTCTGCTGTTCTTTCTCTTTCAGAGAGGTGTTTCCCCATGGCTTCAAGCTCTTCTTCAGTATAGGGAGGCTTTTTCTTTTTCAAAGCTCTTTTTAAGGTGCGATGTACAACGAGATCTGGATAGCGACGAATAGGGGAGGTAAAGTGACAATAGCAGGTGGAGGCAAGCCCAAAGTGCCCTACATTGTGAGGTGAGTATTTGGCCTGTTTAAGAGAACGAAGAAGAAGCATATTAAAAAATTCAGCATGTTCTCTCTGAGAGACCTCTTCTATTAATTTCTGGAAAAAAGAAGGAGTTAATTCTGAAGGCAGGTCAACTTCTATTCCATAGGTAGCAAATATTTCAAGAAGCTTTTTAAATTTATTGGGGTCTGGCTCTTCGTGAATACGATACAGAAAAGGATAACCTTTTTCTGTTAAAAATTCAGCCACTGCTTCATTTGCTGCAATCATAAAGTCTTCAATAATAAGATGCGCAAGATTTCTTTCTCTTTTTATTATATTCTCTATTTCTCCCTGAGTTATTATTACTTCTGGTTCAGGGATGTCAAAATCAAGACTTCCTCTTTCCTCTCTTCTTTTTCTTATAAGCTGGGAAAGTTCTGCAGCTGCCTCCAGCATGGGGAAAAGCCTTTTGTATTCTTTGATAAGCTCCTTGTCTCTGTCAATGAGCATAGACTTTACTTTATTGTAAGTAAGTCTTGCCTTTGACTTAATTACTGCGGGATAGAACTCTGCTGATTGCATCTTCCCGGTTGAAGAAAAGTCCATTTCTACCACCATGGCAAGCCTTTCAACTTCAGGATTCAGGCTGCAGATACCATTTGAAAGCTTTTCCGGAAACATAGGAATTACCATGTTGGGAAAATAGACACTTGTACCCCGTAAATAAGCCTCTTCGTCAAGGGCTGAGCTTTTTCTCACATAGGCACTTACATCAGCTATAGCCACCCAGAGCTTAAAGCCTTTTCCTCTTTTTTCCACATAAATAGCGTCGTCAAAGTCCCTTGCGTTCTCTCCATCTATGGTAACAAAGTCAAGATGAGTAAGATCCCTTCTATTTTTTTTATCTTTTTCTCGCACCTCTTCTGGTACTTTTTTAAGTTCTCTTTTCACTTTCTTTCCAAACTGATAGGGCAAATCAAAGGCGTAAATAACTGCCAGACAATGGGTAGAAAGTTCTTCCGGGTCTCCCAGATCTTTCAGCACTTCTCCAATGGGGATGCCAAACTCTGAAGTTGGCTGGACGATTTTGGTTACAACCAGATGTCCTGGTTTAGCACCATGCCTGCGTTTTTTAGGAATATAAAGCTCAAATGGAAAACGAGGATCCTCGGGCTCAACAAAATAAAACTTTTTTCTCCTGAAGAAATAGCCTACTATATTTTTCCTTTTTCTCTCAATCACTCTTAAAACTTTTCCTTCCGGTCCTTTGGGGGCAACTCTTTCTATCTTTGCCAGTACCAGGTCTCCATCAAGTGCCTTACCTATTTTTCTTGGAGGGATAAAAATAGTACGCCCATCTTCAGTTTCCACAAAACCAAAACCGTCTGGATGGGTTCTTAACTTGCCTCTAACAACCGATTCTTCTTCGGGAAGGGCATAGCGCCTCTTTCTGACATGAATTAACTCCCCCTCTTCTACAAGCTCCTTTACCAGACTTCTTATAATAGGCCTTTCCTTGCTTGAAACTCCCAAAAAATGGTAAATTTCTCTTAATAAAAGAGGCTTTTTCCTGTTTTTAAAAAGCTGAATAATTTCTTTTTTGAGTTTTTCAGGATTAAATTTGAAGGATGATTTTTTTTTACGGGGCATCCTTTTGTTCTTTTTTGAAAGGAAGATTGAGATATTTGATAGCCTGTCTGATTTGTTCATCTGTGCGGAGTTTGTGAAGTCCAGCCTTTGGACCTTTTCTCAAGACCTTAAATAATTCTTCTCCGGTAGTAATATGAAGTTTTTTAATCAGGTTTTGGAGACTATAATCACCTTTGTGACACTTGAGACAAATTAAGTTTGAGGAGCTATTCAAAGTAGAAGTTTCAGCTTTAAGAGGTTTTGTTTTTAAATAGAAAACTGTATTTATCATAGAAAAAATAGTTGAACAGCTTAAAAATATAAAAAAACATTTCCACTTTTTCATAACAATTTTAAGAATAGTCCCAAAATTTAGCAAAGTCAATACAAAATTAAAAATTTTTAAAATAATTAGCGATAAACTCCACCACCCCTTCTCCAATCATCTGTACAGCAATTATGGAAAGAATAAGCCCCATAAGTCTTGTCATCACACCTATGGAATAAGGAGGAAGCTTTTTGGAGAGGGCTTCACTATATTTAAAACAATAAAAGGTTATTAAACATATTACGGCAAAGATTGCCAGAATTATGGCAATGAGTAAAGGATTGGTTTCTTTTCCTACAAGAGAGAGGGCAGTGGTAATTGTTCCCGGGCCAGCAAGAATGGGTGTGCCAAGAGGAGTAATAGCAATGTCTTCCACTTCTTCCTCAGGATGTTCTTCTTCCCTGGGATGATGGTGGTGGGAATACCTTGCTTTCATCAGGTTATATGCTATTCCAAACACCAGAATCCCTCCAGCAATTCTAAAGGCAGGAAGAGTTATACCAAAAAGGCGGAAAATGATATTTCCACCTATGGTGAATGAAAAAACTATTATAAAAGCAGTAATAACAGCATTTTTGGCAACTTTAATTCTCTTTTCTTCTGGATATTCACTGACCAAAGAGAGAAAGATAGGGATATTCCCTATGGGATTCATTATAGCAAAAAAGGACAAAAATACTTGAAGTAAAAATCCAATGGATATGCTTCCCACAATTTTTTAATTTTATCACTTTTAAAAAAACTTGCAATTTTCTAAAAAAGGCATAAAAATATAAATATAAATAAACTTCAATTTCAAAATTTTGAAAAAGGAGGCATCAAAATGTGTGAGAAGCTTGATGAAACTTTAAAAAAGATGGATTTAAATTTTTTTGCCTCAGGTGTTTTTAAAATGCCACTGGCTAATTTTAAAGAAGCTTTGTTAAAGAATGAGGTAGTTCTTCTTGATGTAAGAGAAAAAGAAGAATTGAATTTTTTAAAGTTTCCTTTTGGGATCAATATTCCTTTAAAAGAACTTCCTGAAAGGTATTCGGAAATTCCCAGGGATAAAGTGGTTGTAACTTATTGCCCGGGGAAGTTAAGGGCAACCATGGCTTATCTATTTTTACTTGCTAAAGGATTTGAAAATGTAAAGATACTTGATGCAACTTCAAGTGAGATTGCAGGAATTTTTAAACCGCCTTACATAAAAAAACTTCTTTCAGAAAAATAAACTTAAGAGAGGTGAAGAAAATGCAGAAATTAAAAGAAAAGAAAAGTTTTCTTCTTGATCAAAGAGAAAAAAAGGTTAAAGAACAGCTTTCCAGGATAAGGCATAAGCTTCTTGTCCTTTCAGGAAAGGGAGGGGTTGGGAAAAGCACGGTTTCTGTAAATATTGCTGTAGGGCTTTCTCTTCAGGATTTTATGGTAGGGCTTCTGGATGTGGATTTGCATGGTCCAAGTGTTCCCAAGATGCTTGGAGCAAGAGATTTAAAACTTACCCGTAAGGCTGATGGAAAAGTGGGGCCTATAAAATATTCTCCCAATCTTAAATTTGTTTCCATTGAGCCCCTTCTTCCTTCTGAAGATTCTGCAGTAATCTGGAGAGGGCCATTAAAAATTTCAGCCATTCAACAGTTTATTGGAGACATAGACTGGGGAGAGCTGGACTATCTCGTAATTGACGCTCCTCCTGGCACAGGAGATGAGCCTCTAACAGTGGCTCAAAGTATTCCAGATGCTTATGCTATCATTGTGACCACTCCTCAGGAGGTGGCTCTTATTGATGTAAAAAAGTCTATAAGATTTTGCCAGAAAGTAAAAATGAGGATTCTTGGAATAGTAGAAAATATGAGCGGATTTATCTGTCCTCATTGTGGAAAGCCCATTGATCTTTTCAAAAAAGGAGGAGGGCAGAAACTTGCTGAAGAATATGGGATAAGGTTTCTCGGAAGAATTCCTGTAGATCCAAGGATTGTGGATAGCGGAGATGCAGGAAAGCCTGTTATTGCTGCCTATCCAGAAAGCCCTACTGCCAAGGCATTTGAAGAGCTTGTAAGGACCATTGTTTCTGCTACAGAAGAAATGAAAAGGGATGTGGAAGAAGGACGCTATATGAGACTGGTTGTCCCTATAAAAACCCCCAGGGAGATTGAACCTGATCCAGAGAAATTTGACCTGTTTGCAGTTTATGATATAGAAAATGGAAAAATATTGGTAAAAGATGTGGTAAAAAAGCCTGAGAAGCAAGATTTACTTGATTTTCTCAGGGAGCAGGTAGCCACTCACATTCTTCTCTTTGATCCTCCAAAGGAACTGGCAGATTTCTTTACCCAGAATGGCATAAGGGTATTGATTACAGATACCACCCAAACTCCCCCAGATGACTTGTTAAAAGAATACCTTGAGGAAAAGAGAAAGCAGGGATAAGGGGGCTTAAAATGGAGCTAAAGCCCATATTAAAAAAACAGGGCAAAAAGATTCTTCTAATAGTGCTTGACGGGCTTGGGGATTTGCCTTTCCCTGAGACAGGCAAGACTCCTCTTGAAGCCGCTTCAACTCCTAATCTTGATAGGCTTGTTAAAAATTCAGCCACAGGAGTTCATATACCGGTTGACTACGGCATAACTCCTGGAAGCGGTCCCGGACATCTGGGGATATTTGGTTATTCTCCCATCAAGCATCAGATAGGTAGGGGCATTCTTGAAGCTCTGGGAGTGGGGCTTGAGGTAAAAAATACAGATCTTGTAGTAAGGGGGAACTTTGCCACTGCAAAATACGAAGGTGAAACCCCCATTATTCTGGATAGAAGGGCAGGTAGAATTCCTACCGAGGAGAATAAAAGGCTCATTGCAAAACTTTCTGAGGCTATTAAAGAGATTGATGGGGTTCAGATAATTTTAAAATCCGGGATGGAGCACCGCTTTGCAGCGATTTTTAGGTTTCCAGAGCCTCTTTCTCCTTCCGCTGAAAAAATTAACGATACAGATCCCCAGGCAACTGGCGTGCCTCCTCTTGAGCCAAGAGGAGAAACTGTAGAGGCGGAAAGGGCAGCTCAAGTAGTAAAAAAGTTTTTACAAAAAGCTGCAGAAGTCCTGAAGTCCGAAGAAAAAGCAAACTATATTCTTCTCAGGGGCTTTTCCGTAAAACCGGAGCTTACCCCTTTTTCTGAAAAATATGGCCTTAAACCAGGGTGCGTGGCAGTGTATCCCATGTATAAAGGTCTTGCAAGGCTTGTGGGAATGGAGATCCTTGAGGTAAAAGGAAGTAGCATAGAAGACGAGCTTTTAGCCCTTAAAAACTCCTGGGAAGATTTTGATTTCTTCTTCTTTCACATAAAAAAGACGGATTCCTATGGTGAAGACGGAGCTTTTGAGAACAAAGTCAGAATTATAGAAACTTTTGATACACTTCTTCCTGAATTTTTGAGCCTTTCTGGGTGTATAATTTGTATCACCGGGGATCATTCAACTCCCTGTGTGATGAAGTCCCATTCTTGGCACCCTGTGCCCACTCTTATTTACTCTCCCTATGTCCTGGGTGGGCTTTCTGATAGATTTACTGAAAGAGAGTGCCTCAAGGGAGAGCTTGGTATTTTCCCTGCTGTAAAGCTTATGCCACTTCTTCTTGCCCATGCAGAAAGGCTTAAAAAATTTGGTGCGTAATGTGAAAATTTTCAGTCTATTTTTATAAACATTCAGTTTGGTAAAAGAGAGGTTAAATTTATGGCTTTTTTTAACAGAGAAAAAGAAATAGCAAAGATTAAGGCAATTTTATCCAAAGAGCCAAATGTAATCTGGTTTTTTTACGGACCTATAAATAGTGGAAAGACTGCTTTAATTACTAAGGTTATTAACGAGCTTTCTGAAGACTACAGGGTATTTTACATAAATTTTAGAGGTTTTGAGGGAGGTTATGAGAAGTTTATAAAAACGATGTTTGAAGTAGGAGATGAGGGACTGTGGCAGAAGATAAGAGCCAAAGCTCCCATTATTTCGGCAGCACTTGATTATGTAGAAAAGGTGACAAAAAAGATAAATACGAGCATAGAACTTCCAGTAGAAGTAATAAAAATGCTTTATACTGGAAGTATGGAACCAGAGAAGGTAGATGTGTTTTCTTACCTTGAGAAGCTGATGAAGAGATTTAAAGAAAAGGGATTTAAACCGATTCTTATATTTGACGAGCTCCAGGTAATAAAGGAGGAGATAAATGCTACAGGAATGCCCCTTCTTGCAAGGCTTTTCAACTTTTTTATAAGAATGACAAAGGAGACGCATCTCTGCCATTGCCTTTGTCTAACCAGCGATAGTCTCTTTATAGAAGAAATTTACAGAAATGCACATCTTGAAGGAAGAATGAGAAGTTTTTTGGTGGATGATCTGGATAAGGAATCCGCATTTAAGATGTATGATGCTTTTGGTTTTGAGCAAAAGGAGCTTATCTGGGATTACATAGGAGGGAAGATAGGAGATATGGTACTCTTTTTTGAGGAGAAAAAGATAGGGCTCTCTGAAGCGGAAATAGCAAAGGCTATGTTAAGGGATACTGCAGAAAAAATAGATGCACTTTTAGAAAGGGTTGAGTTTGGGAATGTAAGAATTAATTTCAGCGGAAAAGAAGAGAAAATAGAGATAAAGAAGCTAAGGAAAGTGTTGGAGATATTTAAGGATAAGGGGGAAGTTGAAAAAAGGGAGATAGAGCCTGTGTATAGAGATTATCTGATAAAGGAAAATGTGCTCTTTTTTGATCCGACGAAAGGAATAGTTCGTCCACAGGGAAGGCTCATCTGGAAAGCGATAAAAGAAGTGGTAAGAAGATTTTAAAGTTAAACTAATGAAAATCTTTATAGTAGAGTCTCCTGCCAAGATTAAAACCCTGAAGAGGCTTTTTTCTCACTGCAAAGAAAGAATTTACTTTGTAGCCACCTTAGGGCATATAAAAGATCTCCCTGTCAAAAAGCTTGGGGTGGATCCCGCAAGTTTTGAACCTCATTTTTACTTTTTACCAGGGAAAAAAAAGCTTGTAGAAAAAATAAAGGAATTACTACCCCGGGCCTCTGAAATTTATCTTGCTACGGATCCTGATCGTGAGGGAGAGGCAATTTCCTTTCATCTTTATGAGCACTTAAGGGCACTCAAGCCAGAAAATAGCTTTAAAAGGATTGAACTTATAGAAATCACGAAAGAAGGTTTAAAAAAAGCACTTTCCAGTCCAAGGAAAGTAAGGCCAGAGCTTTACGAGGCATGGAAGACAAGAAGAGTACTTGATAGGCTCGTGGGCTATCTAATTTCTCCTGTGCTCTCAAAAAACTTTAAAGCAAGGCTTTCTGCAGGAAGAGTGCAGAGCGTAGCCTTAAGGCTTATTGTGGAAAGAGAAAGAGAAATAAGAAAATTTGTTCCCCAGGTTTACTACACTTTGAAAACTATTTTAAAAGATCCTTTACACGGCCTGGAAATTGAAACCGAGCTTTATTTTAAAAATAAATTGTTAAAAGCTTCAAACAAAGAAGAAGTTATAAAGCAATTTCAAGAAAATTTCTCAGATAAGGTTTTGCTCGTTAAAGTGAAGCAGAAGGAGGAAAGAGAGTATCCTCCCCATCCCCTTAAGACTACCACCATGATAGAATATGCGCAGAAGTTTCTTGGTTTTGAACCAAAGGAGACCATGTATTTTGCTCAAAAGCTTTACGAAGCAGGGTATATCACCTATATGAGGACCGACTCAGTGAGGGTGAGTGAGTCTGCCAGGAGAAAGGCTAAAAAGCTTATAACTGAGTGGTTTGGAGAAGAATATGTGGGTAGGGCAAGAAGAGGAGGGCAGGGCAGGTTTGTGCAGGATGCCCACGAATGCATTCGCCCCACAAGGCCTGAGATGGAAAGTGTGCTCCTCTTTCCTCAGGCTCGGGCACTTTACCAGCTTATTAGAGCCGTTTTCCTTGCCAGCCAGATGGCACCTGCAAAATATCTCGTGCTGGAACTGTATTTTAAGCCTGAGGATAAAGCCCAAAAAAGAGCCTCCCTTTTTCTCAAGGGAAAGTTAAAAAGCCTTATGTTTCCTGGCTATCTTGCTCTTCTGAAAGGAGAAAAACCTGCCCCTGAGCTTCCTTCCTTTGAAGAGGGAAGGGTCTTTGAGATAAAGAAATGGGAGGCTAAGGAGTATAAAACCTCTCCTCCAGAGCACTATACTCCTTCTTCTCTTATAAAAAAGCTTGAGTCCCTGGGAATAGGCAGGCCCTCAACCTATGCCACGCTTCTTGATTTGCTTTACCGAAGAAAATATGTAAAAAGACAAAAAGGCAGGCTTATTCCTACAGAACTCGGAGAAAAGGTTTGTGGGTTTTTAATGGAGCACTTTCCAGAATTCGTAGATTATGAGTTTACAGCTCAGATGGAGGATTTTCTTGAAAAAGTACTTAGTCAGGAAAAAACTTATTTGGAGATAATAGAAGCTATTTATAAAAAATTAAAAAAATAAGTTTTATAATTTACCAAAAATAGGGGGAAACTTTGGCTTCACTATAAAGCTTTAACGGCTTTCAACCAGAAGGTTTTAGAGCCTTTGCTTTAAATACAGCGGAAGTGATTGTGAGCAATAGTAACGAAGTTTTTTTTCTGAATTAAAGCAGGAATATTTTGGAAGGATTTATCAGGGCAAAGAGGGTAAGTTTTTTTGAGAGTGCACTCACTCTCAGCTTTTGAATAGCCATTGGCGAGTATAATGATTATGAGTTTCCGCAGTTTTTGGTAACATGTTTTCAGGAGGAAGGATAGAGGGACGGTTTATTCAATTTTCCCCTTCTTTTCTTTTATACAATTGTTTCTTCCCTTAAGTACACCATCAGGTGATATATTGACATTTTTTGATTTTAATTTTAATTTTAATTAGATTTATTTAACAAAAAAATTTAAAGGGGGAGAAATGGTTAATCTTATATCTACAGGGATTGCGGGGTTAGATGAAATATTAAAAGGTGGGCTTTTAAAAAATAGAGCTTATTTATTGAGAGGAGGGCCTGGAACTGGTAAAACTACTTTTGGATTGCATTTTTTATTAGAGGGGGTAAAAAGAGGGGAGCCTGTTTTATTTATAACTCTTGGAGAACCAAAAAAACAAATTATAACTAATGCTTCTATACTTGGCTTAAATTTAGAGAATGTAAATTTTTTAGACCTTAGCCCATCACCTGAATTTTTTGCTCAGGTGGAAAGTTATGACATATTTTCTCCAGCAGATGTGGAAAGAGAACCTGTTACTCAAACTATAATAAACGCAATTGAAGATATACATCCTAAGAGGGTATTTATAGATTCTATGACTCAATTTAGATATTTAGCACCTGATTCATATCAATTTAGAAAACAAGTTCTTAGTTTTATTAGATACTTAACAGAGAATGGAGCAACTGTGTTATTTACCTCAGAGGCAAGTGCTGAAGCACCCGATGATGATCTGATGTTTTTGGCTGATGGAATAATTAATTTAATTGCTAAGGATAATTTGCGATATGTTTCTGTGTCAAAGCTTAGAGGCGGAGATTTTGTTCCTGGTCTTCATTCGTATATTATAGGGCAGGGTGGAATAAAGGTATATCCACGGCTAATACCAGAAACCTTTGAAGTTGAATTTAAATACGAAAAGCTATCTTCTGGTATTCCAGAGATAGATGAACTGTTAAAAGGAGGTTTGGAGAGGGGCACTATAACCATTGTTTCAGGTCCTTCTGGAGTAGGTAAGTCTACATTGTCTACAATATTTTTAAAAGAGGCTGCTGGGAGAGGTGAAAATTCGGTTATTTATTCCTTTGAAGAAACGGTAGATAAAATTTTGACAAGAAGTGATGGAGTAAACATTCCTCTTAGGGCAATGATTGAGAGTGGAAGATTAAAAATAAGGTACATTGAACCATTAACGATGCTACCTGAGGAGTTTGCTAATATGGTGAGAAAAGATGTTGAAGAGTTTGGAGCCAGGGTTGTTATGATAGACTCCATATCAGGGTTTGAAGTGTCAATTAAAAGTGACAATCCACGGGAGCATTTACATGCTATTTGCAGATATTTGTCCCATAGGGGCGTTATAGTCTTATTGCCAACCGAGATTAGCGAAATTACAGGAACTTTTAAGGTTACAGAGCACCACATAAGCTATTTGGCAGACAATATTATTTACCTAAGATACTTAGAAATAAAAGGCCAACTAAAAAGGGCAATTGGAGTGCTTAAGAAAAGAATGTCTGACTTTGAAAAGACTTTAAGAGAATTTGAGATAACAAAATATGGCATTAAGGTAGGAGAACCCCTTACTAATTTGAGGGGTATTTTATCAGGAACCCCCGTCTTTATAAAAGAACAAGGAGAAATGTAATGACACATAAAAAAAAGATACTTATAGTTGGAAAAAACAAAAAAAATAATGAATTACTTTCTGATTTTTTTAAAAAGAACGATATATCCTCCATTTCTGTCGTAGACTTAAAAGAAGCAAATAAAAAAATGGATGATAAAGAAATTTATTTAGCACTTGTGGATGTATCTGGATATGGTAGTTCAATATGGACTTTTTTAAAAGCTCTCTTTGAGAAAAGAATACCATTTTTGGTAATATACCCCCCTCAAATAGCACAAAAAACCTGCCCGCCTTCAGGGTCCCATGGAGTTTTGACGAAGCCTGTAAATCCTAAAGTGCTTCTTTCCTTAGTTAAAAATTTTCTTGCTGATTAGCCTATGAAGATGCCTGTAAAGATAGGAATATTAATACACAATAAAGCTAACAAAAATCTCCTTATTGATTGGATAGGAAAGAAATATGAAATTATAGAAATAAAAAGAGATTCTGATTTATATGAAGAATTAGATTTGATAATAATAGATGGATTAAATATGAAAAAATTTAGAGAAAAAATCAAAAATAAAAAATCAATAGAATCTCCGGTATTTTTTCCTGTTTTATTTATAACAAATAGAGAAGATGTAAAATACGTTACCAATCAGTTATGGATAGTAGTTGATGAGATTATACTCACACCAATTGAAAAGATAGAGCTGGCAGCAAGAATAGAAATTTTATTAAGAACCAGAAAATTAAGTAAAATGTGTCAAGACTTAGCGATAACTGATCCACTAACTGGTTTATATAATATAAGACATTTTTTTAAATTAGCAGAAATAGAAATATCAAAGTTAAAAAGATATAAAAAGACTTGTTCTTGTCTTATGATAGATTTGGATCATTTTAAAAATATTAATGACACCTATGGCCATATAGTTGGTGATAAAGTGCTAATAGAAATTGGGAAAAGGATAAAGGAAGGAATTAGAGATTACGATATACTTGCAAGATATGGTGGGGAAGAGTTTATTATTTTGTTACCTGACACAGATTTAGAGAATGCAATAGCAGTTGCAGAAAGAATCAGAAAAAATATAGCTAGTTCAGAGATAGAAATAAATGATGAAGTTAAAATACCTATAACCGTTAGTATTGGAGTAGCTTCTGCAAATGGAAGTGATATTATACTTGAGGAACTTATCAAAAAAGCAGATAGAGCACTATATATAGCAAAAAATAGTGGGAGAAATAAAGTCAGGTATATAAAATGCCCATGTAATTGTATTTGTGAAAGCTATCCATAATTTCCTTGTCACTTCACTGATCCGGTTTTATACTGAGCTGATTTTATTCCTTCCTTGGAGGGTAATACTATTCAAGTATATTTTGAGGGTCCCTCTTCCATCATTTCGTCTTATTATTTATTGTTCCAGTATGCGTGCCCCTTTTTGTATTCAGTAATTTTACTCTAACATTTTCCGTGTCCAAAATATGGGGACTGTTCAATAGAGATAAAAAAGATACATGATATAATGAGAGGAAGTAAAAAAAATTATCAAGAGAAGGGGGATGAAATTATGGCGTTTTTTAATAGGGAGGAAGATATAAGGCGGATAAAGGCAGTATTATCAGGGGAGCCGAATTTGGTATATTTCGTATATGGGCCTATTAACAGTGGGAAGACGGCATTACTTACGAGGGTTTTTGAGGAGTTGTCTGAGGAGTATGTAATTTTTTATTTTAATTTTAGAGGGTTGAATATTCAGGAAGTAGATGACCTTATAAGAGTACTTTTTGAAGTGGAGTATGGAAAAGGGAAAGAAGCAGTGAAAGATATAATAAAAGAGATGATAAAGAAAGGAATAAATTTTATGGAGGAAGTAAAAGGAATTCCCATTCCTGAAAAGATATTTAATTATTTTTTTGAAAATAAGAGAAGTGAAGATGTGTTCAGGTATTTAGAGAATTTGTTTAGAGAGGTGGTAAGAGAGAAGAAGAGGCCTATTTTGGTTTTTGACGAAATGCAAACCATAAAAAAAGTAGTAAATATTACCGGGAAGCCTTTACTTGAAGGTTTGTTTAATTTTATGGTTCGTATGACGAAGGAGACGCATTTATGTCATTCACTTTGTGCAACGAGTGATTGTTTATTTATAGAGGATGTGTATAGCAATGCAAGGCTTGAGGGTAGGGCAAGGTATATATTGGTAGACGATTTGCCAAGGGAGAAGGCATTTGAAGTATATGAGGCATTTGGATTTGAGGAAAAGGAGCTTGTGTGGGAGTATATAGGGGGTAAGATAGGGGATATGGTAATACTTTTTGAGGAGAAGAAGCAGGGTTATGATGAGAGGGAGGCACTTGAGAGGATGCTGAAGAACGAGGTAGCAAGACTTGAATGGATTAAGTTAATGAAGCTTAAGAAGAGAGATGATGGAGATGATTTATGGAAATTAATAGGAAGATTTAAAGGAGTAGAATTGCTTTCAGGGAAGGAGATAGAAGAAGATTTTGAAAAACTACTTTTTTGGATAAAGGAGAATGTGCTATTTTACAATCCGATGGAGGGGAGTGTTAGACCTCAGAGCAGGCTTTTATGGAGGGCAATAAGG
>JAMOQE010000031.1 GCA_027064165.1 Thermodesulfatator sp.
CAGGGAGGAGTGCGGAGGAAGCCCTGTCTCAAATAAGAGAAAAGGGATATCACGAGAAGTTTTTAAAGGAACGCAAGCCCATTTTCCTGGTGGGCGTAAGCTTTGATGTAAAAGAAAGAAAAGTAAAAGATGTTCAGATAACTCGCCTTAACAGCACTCATAAAGATTAAACAAACTTGAGAATTTTCCTTAGCGTTCCTTCTGCCTTGAAGGATCAGATAAAATCTCAATTATTTCTTTTTCGCCATAGTTATAATCTCCCCAAAAACTTTCTTTCAAAATAATTTTAGCAAATTTTTTAATCAAATCGTCTTTTGGGGAAAGCATTTTTAATTTATATTATGCATGTAAGGGGTGAGATTGTTCCCTCAATCTTATTTTATTTCTTTATTTTTTACCACTTTAGAATAACTATACAAGATGAAATTTTACTCTTCTCCTGCCAAATCTTACCCGGGCTCAAAAGTGGTTTTTGAGCAATATACGATTATTTCTCTCATTTTTTCCAGAAATTAGTTTAGCTTATTCAAATGTAATTTCATAAAGTTTCACAAAAAGGAGAAGGAGTTCTTATAGTGAATTTTTATTTAAAAACATCCTTTAATCCAAAAAATTTAAGAGTATTTTGAATGGTTATTTCACAGAGCTCTTCAAGAGGAAGATTTTTGAGTTCTGCAACCTTTTTTGCTGTGTGAATTAAAAAAGCAGGCTCATTTACTTTTCCTCTATAAGGCTCTGGGGCAAGGAAAGGACAATCAGTCTCAAGAAGGAGCCTATCAGGAGGGCACTCTTTTACTGCCTCCCTGAGGGTTTCTGCCTTTTTGAAAGTTACTATTCCGGGAATAGAAATAAAGGCAGAAAGCTCGTCTATCACCCTCCATAGCTCCTTCTTGCCAGCTGTAAAACAGTGGAAAAGAAATTTTAAGCCCTGCCAGTGTTTGAGAAAGTCTATTCCTTCTTTCCAGAAGACTTCATCTCCCCTGAAGTGAAGAACAACTGGCTTTTTCTGTCTTCTGGCAAGTTCAAGAAGTCTCTCCAAGTGCTCAAACTGAAGCTTTTTTGGAGTGTACTCCTTTACCCAGTCAAGCCCCACTTCTCCCAAGGCACAGGCTTTTTTCAGTTGCTCCTCAAGCTCTTCGTAATCTTCCTCTATGACTTTTCCTACCTCATGGGGGTGAAAACCCACTGCTGGAGCAAGAAAATCCGGATACTTCTTTGCAAGCTCAAGGGCCCTTTTGTTTGTCTCCGGATTTATACCTATTACTATGGCAAATACAACTCCCGCCTGTCTTGCCCTCTCAATTACCTCTGGAACTTTTTCAAAAAGGGGCTCCATATTAAGATGAGAGTGGCTATCAATTAGCCTCATTTTTTCCTCCTGTTAATAGGCTTTAAGACAAGAGGAATCAAAAGATAGAAAAACATTACAATAGCAGCTCCTGCAGAAAAAGGAAAATCCCAGAAAATAGAAAAACCGGCGCCTATAAAAAGGGCAAGCATATTTAAAATTCCTGTAAAAACTATTGCTTTTTTGAATGAAGAAGCTATCTTCAAAGCCACGCTACTTGAAGACACAAAAAACATAGATACAAGCAGAATTCCCATAAGCTTTATCCCGGTAAAAATTTGCAAGGAAAGAATTATAAAATAAACCAAATTGGACAAAACAAAAGTGATACCAGGTACGGCTTTATCAGTAATCTGGCTTATCCAGAATGTTCCAAATTTTCTGTAAAAAATAAGAGTAATTACCAAGGTAAAGAGGCTCAGCCAGAAGTCCTCCTTACTAACTGCTACAAAGCTACCAAAGAGATAGGAAAAAAGCCTTGCATCGTAAAAAGAGTATTTAGTGGCAATAATAAGGGCAAGGGCAAGGGCAAAGTGAGTAACAAGTGAGGTTGCAGTGTCCTCATAAAATTTGAAAACTCTCTGGATTAATACAATTGCTCCCATAGAAATGAGGACAATGATCAGGGTGATGGGATAAATGAAGAAAGCGGAGCTTACTTTAAGCACAAGGGCTGAGAAAAGCAGGGCAAAAAAAAGGGTATGGGTTATAGCATGGGGGAAAAGGGCATTTCTTTGAAGCACAAGAAAAGGTGAGGTAAAGGCTATAGCCCAGGAAAAGCAGATACCTGCCAGAAATCCCCATTTTAAAAGTTCTATGTATTCCATCATCTTTACCAGTGAGAGTGCTCAATCCTGTGATAGTCTGTATAAAAGTTTTCTGTTCCGGCAAAAGAGCAAAAGCTTTCGTGATTCCCGTGGAAAAAGAGCCTCTGATTCAGACAGGCTACTTTGTTAACTGCCTTTGTAATAAGCCAGGTTTCATGAGTTACAAGGACAATGGTGAGTCCCTTTTTGTGGAGCTTGGTAAGGGTTTTGTAAAACACATCCTGAGAAAAAAAATCAAGTCCTACTGATGGTTCATCCAGAATAAGAAGCTCTGGCTGAAGGGAAAGGGCTCTTACTATGTAGGCTCGCTGGAGCTGTCCATAGGAAAGCTCACCAAGCCTGCGGTTTAAAAGGGTTTCCATACCAAATGTTCCCACAAGCTCTGAAAGCACTTCAAAATCAGCCTTTTTGCCATACCACTTTTCAGGAAGCTGCAAAAACTCCTTCACAGTTAGAGGAAAAAGTGCATCAACTCCTTCTCCTGCCCTCTGAGGCACATATCCTATTTTTTCCCACTCCTTAAACTCTTTTAAAGGCTTGCCCCAGAGCCTTATACTTCCCTTTTCAGGAGAAAGAAATCCAAGCATGCATTTAACTAAAGTACTCTTTCCCCCACCATTCGGTCCTATAATGGCTAAAAAGTCTCCCTTTTCTATCCTAAGCGAAATCCCTTTCAGAACCAGATGATGCTCATAGGAAAAATAAAGATTTTCTATCTCTACAAGAGTCCTCATTGTTACCACACTTTTGGCTTAAATTTTTCGTCATTTGCTATTTCTATAACTCCACCTTTTGAACGCAATACAAATAATCCCTGCTTATATGCATATCTATCACTTCCCTTATCAAAACTAATCCCTGCAATTGCTCCATATACACGATAATCTCTATACTTGGAAAAAATTTTTTTAAACTTTGAAAGTTTCTCCAGAAATTCATCCACATCTTCTGGAGTGACTGTGGTTTTAACCTCTACTACAACTGCCTCTCTCTCATCCTCAAGAAGGATATCAATCTCTGCCAAAACCCTGCCATCTTTATCCTTTTTTCTGACCCTTGTGCTTGCATAGTAAACATCTATCCCCCTCTTCTGAAAAAGCTCAAGCACCCCGGGCTCAACAAGTGCCTCCACAAGCTTTCCCCACTGCGTTGTAAATAAATTTGATAACTCTCTTATCTTTTTATCCGTCTCTTTAAATTGTTTATCTGTGTCCTTGAATCTTTCATCAGTCTCTTTAAACCTTTCCTTTAATTCTGCTATCTCTTTACTAAGGGCTTTTATTTCTTCTCCAAGTTTTAAAATAAATTCCCATACACTCTCTGGTGTAGCTTGCATTATTTTCCTCCTGAGGAATTTTTAGTCTTTCAATTCCTCCCAGATTTTATCAAGATCCTCTATTGTAAGCTCATCCCAGGAAAGACCTCTTTTTTCAATCTCTTTCTCAAGTGCTTTAAATCTTTCTTCAAACTTATCAAGAGAAGCCCTTAAAGCATCCTCGGGATTTATCCCCATTTTTCTTGAAAGATTGGCTACTGTAAAAAGTAAATCACCTATTTCCTCTTTCAACTGCTCTTTGTTATTTGAAGATAATGCCTCTTTTACTTCTCTTAGCTCCTCTTCAAGCTTAGGAAAAACATCTTCCGCTTTTTTCCAGTCAAAACCTACTCTTCCTGCCCTCTCCCCAATTCTAAAAGCACGCTGAAGAGCTGGGAGACTTTTTGGTAGATTACCAAGCACTGAAGAACTTTTTCCTTCTTTCTTTTTCACTTTTTGCCAGGTTTTTAAAACCTCCTCTGCAGTTCTTGCAACCTCCTCTCCAAAAACATGAGGATGCCTGCGAATCATCTTCTGAGCTGTAAAATAAAAAAGATCCTTCAGGGTAAAGGCACCTTCTTTTTCATAAAGATAAATAATAAATAAAAGCAAAAAGAATAAGTCTCCAAGTTCTTCTCTTACCTCTTCAGGCACTCCTCGTTCTATAGCCTCGTAAGCTTCATAGGCTTCTTCTACGAGATACTTTTTCAGAGTAAAAGGGGTTTGCTTTTTATCCCAGGGGCATCCATGCTCCCCTGTTAAAATTTTGATAATCTCCCAGAGAGTCTCTAAGCTTGCTTCCTCTTTTTTTACTTCCATCCCGAACTCCTTTTAATCTTTATAGTTTTGCATAACATAAGGAATAAGCCCCCCGGCATCTAAGATTTTTTTCATAAACTCTGGAAGGGGCTTGGTATAATATTCTTCTCCTTTGGTGAGATTTACTATTTTTCCTTCTTCTGGATAGATTTCAAGCTCGTCTCCCTCTTGCGTGTTTTTCACTGCCTCAGGGCACTCAAGGATAAGAAGTCCCGTATTAAAAGCATTTCTATAAAAAATTCTGGCAAAGGACTCTGCAATCACGCAGGATATACCGCAACCCTTTATGGCAATAGGAGCGTGCTCACGAGAAGATCCGCAGCCAAAGTTTTTTCCAGCAACAATAATGTCTCCTTTCTTAACCTTTTTGGAAAACTCAGGGTCAGCATCCTCCATACAATGCTTTGCAAGCTCCTCTGGATCTGTAGTATTTAAGTATCTTGCCGGAATAATTACATCCGTGTCTATGTTATCCCCAAACTTCCAGACTTTTCCTTTTATTCTCATTTTTCTCCCCCTTAAAGGATTATAGTCCCAGTTCTTCAGGAGTGGCGATGTAGCCCAGCACGGCACTTGCTGCTGCTACTGCAGGGCTTGCAAGGTAAACCTCGCTCTCTGGATGCCCCATTCTGCCAACAAAATTTCTGTTAGTGGTGGCAATGGCCCGTTCCCCTTTGGCAAGAATTCCCATGTGACCTCCCAAGCAAGGTCCACATGTAGGCGGAGAAATAATAGCCCCAGCCTCTACAAATATCCTTAAATAGCCCTTTTTCAAAGCCTCCTGATAAACCCGTGGAGTTGCCGGAATAATTATGCACCTTACATTGGGGTTCACCTTTCTTCCCTTAAGAACCTGGGCTGCAACCTTTAAGTCCTCAAGCCTGCCATTTGTGCAGGAGCCTATCACCACCTGATCAATGTAAATCCTGGGAAGCTCTTTTACTGGCTTTACATTTGAGGGAAGATGAGGCATAGCCACAACCGGATCAATCTTTGACACATCATATTCTCTCACCTCCAGATACTTTGCCCCTTTATCAGCCTTTAAGGGCTTTATCTCTTTTTTGTACCTGCCCCTCAAATAGCACCTTGTCTTTCTATCAACCTCCATAAGCCCCACTTTAGCTCCTGCCTCAATTGCCATGTTAGACATGGTCATTCTTTCAGCCATAGAAAGATTCTTTATTGCCTCTCCACTAAACTCCATTGCCTTATAAAGCGCTCCATCCACTCCTATGTCTCCAATGGTGTAAAGAATTAGGTCTTTCCCAGAGACCCAAGGTTTGAGCTTTCCGTAGTAAACAAATTTTATAGTTTCTGGCACTTTAAACCAGGTCTTTCCAGTAATCCAGGCAGCAGCAAGGTCTGTTGAGCCCACCCCGGTGGCAAAGGCTCCAAGTGCTCCATAGGTGCAGGTATGACTATCTGCCCCTATTACCACATCCCATGGGCCAACAAGCCCGAGCTCTGGTAAAAGGGCGTGCTCTATTCCAGATGCTCCTCCTTCGTAATAGTGCTTTATTCCAAATTTTTTGGCAAACTCCCGGCAGAGCTTTACCTGCTCTGCACTTTTTATGTCCTTGTTTGGAGTAAAGTGATCCATAACAAGAGCTATTTTCTCTGGATCAAATACCTTTTTGACTCCTGTTTTTTCAAACACTTTTATAGCAAGAGGGCCTGTTATGTCATTTGCCAGGGTAAGGTCAACAGGCACCTCTATAAGCTCACCTGGCTCAACTGAGCCTTTTCCACTTTTTAAAGACAAAATTTTTTCTGCCAGTGTCATTGGCCTCTTTTTCATCTGCCCACTCCTTTTTGAGGAATTTTTTACTCTGAACAAAAAAAGTATAGCACCAAAAACAAAAAAATGGAGAGTTAAGGTATAAGAATTGCCAAACCTGTAAAAAAGTTTAAACTTAAAAATTAAAAAATTTTAAGGAGGACTTTATGGGTGGTATACCCGGTCCGGGATATAGTGTGGTGGTAAGATTAGAAATTGAAAACAGACCCGGGATGTTTGCTAAAGTTGCAGAAGTTATAGGGAAAAAAGGAGGAGACTTGAGGTCTATAGAAATTGTGAAAATGGAAAAAGAAAAGATAATCAGGGATGTAGCTATAAATGTTATCAGTGAAAAACATGCCGAAGATATAATTCAGGGACTTAAAGCCCTGGATTGCGTCAAGGTGTTAAAAGTTATAGATCAGACTTTTTTTATGCACGAGGGAGGGAAAATTGGTATTTATAGCAAAAAGGAGATGAAGGATATTGAAGATCTTGCAAGGATTTATACCCCGGGTGTAGCAAGAGTATCCATGGATATTTATAAAAACCCTGAACACATTTATAAATACACTATAAAAAGCAACACTGTAGCAGTTATTACTGATGGCACGGCAGTGCTTGGCCTTGGGAACATTGGGCCTGCTGCCTCCATGCCTGTTATGGAAGGAAAGTGCGTGCTCTTTAAAGAATTTGCAGGGATTGATGCTTTCCCCTTAGCTATATCTACAACAGATGTGGATGAGTTCGTAAATATTGTGAAAAAAATTGCTGTGCCTTTTGGAGGAATAAACTTAGAAGACATTTCAGCTCCAAGGTGTTTTGAGATAGAAAAAAAATTAAGGGAAGAGCTTGACATTCCGGTGATTCATGATGACCAGCATGGCACAGCCATTGTTGTGCTTGCTGCCCTTATCAATGTGGGAAGACTCCTTAAAGAGGACATAACGCAATTTAAAGTGGTTATTTCTGGAGCAGGGGCATCAGGCACAGCAGTAACCAGGCTACTGCTTGACTATGGAATTAAAAATATAATAGTTTGTGATAGAAAGGGGGCAATTTACGAGGGAAGAGAAGGCTTAAATCCCTATAAAGAAGCCCTTGCTAAAGAAACAAATCCATTCAAAGAAAAGGGAAGTTTAAAAGAAGTTTTAAAAGGAGCAAAAGTATTTATAGGGCTTTCTGCTCCCAATCTTTTGACCAGGGAAGATATTAAAAACATGGCAGAGGACCCAGTTGTTTTTACCCTTGCCAATCCGGATCCAGAAGTTCCGCCAGAAGAAATTCAGGGAATTGCCAGGGTTATAGCCACTGGCAGATCAGACTATCCTAATCAAATCAATAATGCCCTTGCTTTTCCAGGGCTTTTCAGGGGGCTTCTTGATGCCAGAGCAAAAGGCGTTTCCCAGGAAGTCTTTATAGAAGCTGCTGAGGCTCTTGCAAACATTATTAAAGACGAGGAATTAACCGAAGAATATATTATCCCGAACATTTTTAATCCTGAAGTAGCCAAAACCATAGCAAATGCTGTGGTAAGAAAAGTAAAGGAACTTGGACTAAATTAAAAAGGATGAAGACATGGCCTGGAAAAAAGTAGAAGCAAAAGAACTTGAACTGAACTTTAAATTTCCTAAAGGCACAAAAAATTTACGCAAAGAAGTAGAGCTACCTGCTCAGGAAAGGGTAAAAAGTGCCTTTGCTGTGGCTTTAAGCACAGGGCCCAGAGGACCACATGTATATGTATGTGGCCCTGCAGGCCTTAGAAAAGCAGAATTTACCATAAAAGAGATTGAAAAAAAGGCAAAAGAAGATCCTCCGCCTCAGGACCTTTGTTATGTTACCAACTTTAAAGATCCCTATCGTCCTATAGCTCTTATTCTTCCCAGAGGTAAAGGAAAAATCCTCTCCCAGCTCGTGGAAGATGCTCTGGAATTTTTAAAGAATGAGGCTTACAAAGCCTTTGAAGGAAAAGAGCTTGAATCCCAGATTGCCAAACTTAATTTAGAAATTAATCAAAAAAAGAATGAGTTAATTAACGAGCTTACAGAAGAGGCCAGGAAATATAATTTAATGGTGCTTTTTTCTCCAGAAGGGATAAAAATTTTACCCCATTTTAAAATTGCTACCCCTATGCCCGAAGAAAAACTTCTTGAAGATCCGCAAATAAAGGCAGAGTACGAAAAACACCTGAGAGAATTTGATCCTATTTTCAGGGAATATATGAGGAAGCTCAAAAAACTTGATCATGAGCTGTCTAACCGGATTCTGGAATTAAAAAAAGAACTCGCCAGAAAGCTTGTTGAACAGGCTTTTTCAAAGGCTGAAGAAGAATTTAACGAGTTCTCCAAGGTAAAAAATTTTCTTAAAGATGCCAAAGAGGAGCTTGCTAAAAATATTCAGATTTTTATTGACTGGGAAAAACATAAAGGAAATGCTGCAGTACAGACAGGAATTAATCGCGCTTTAAATATTTTCAGGGTAAATGTGGTGGTGGATAACTCCGAGACTCAGGGTGCTCCGGTAATATACGAAAGGGTTCCCACTTTAAAAGGGCTTTTCGGGCAGATTAATTACAGGGCTGAGATGGGCATTCTTTTTGCCGACCACATGAGCATTACTGCAGGAAGCCTTCACAGGGCAAATGGTGGTTATTTGGTCATCCACATGCTTGAACTTCTCAAGAACCCTGCCCTCTGGGTTCTGCTTAAAAGGGCTTTAAAGCATGGGAAACTCTTTGTAATGGGTGGCACTGTTGAGGAAATTCCCCTCCCCCATGTGGGAATTCTTCCAGAGCCTGTTGACTTTTCTGCAAAGGTATTCTTACTGGGAGATGCCTTCCTCTATCACCTGCTTATTACCCATGATCCGGAGTTTGAAGAGCTTTTCAGAATAAAGGCCGAATTTGATCCAGTGGTAAAGATTGATAAAGAAGTTTTAAACTTTTTCCCTTACATGGTAAAGAAAATTGTCAATGAAAAAGGCATAAAGGAGATTGATGCTTCAGGGATTTCAGAGGCTTTCAAATATATGGTGGAGCTTGCAGGGAATAGAAAAAAGGTGAGTCTGCTTTTTAGAGAACTTGAAGACCTTTTAGAAGAAGCAAATTTGTATGCAAAAGAAGGGTGCATAGACCAGAAAGCCATAAAAGAGGCAGTAAAGCAAAAAAGATTTCGTCTAAATCTTATAGAAGAAAAGATTAAAAATCTTTTTAGAGAAGAAAAATTCATTTTCAAAGTAACTGGCAAAGAGGTAGCCCAGATAAATGGGCTTAGTGTTTATTTTCTGGGGGACTATGCCTTTGGCAAGCCAACCCGTATTACTGCCCAGGTATTCCCGGGCTCAAAAGGGATAATAAACATTGAAAGAGAAGTGGACTTAAGCGGTCCTATTCACTCAAAAGGAGTTTTGATACTAAGTTCCTATCTTTACCACCGTTACGGCAAGGACTTTCCAGTGCAGCTCTCCTGTACACTTACTTTTGAGCAGTCATATCAGCCTGTTGAGGGAGATTCTGCCTCTGCTGCAGAGCTTATAGCAATCCTTTCTGCCATTTCCAAAGTCCCCTTAAAACAAAGCATTGCTATCACCGGCTCCATTGACCAGTTTGGAAATATCCAGCCTGTAGGTGGTGTAAAAGAAAAAGTAGAAGGCTTTTTTGATGTGTGCAAAATGGTAAGATTTACTGGAAAGCAAGGAGTTATTATCCCTTCAAGAAATCTTGATGATCTTCTGCTGAAAGATGAGGTGCTTTCTGAAATTAAAGCTGGTAGATTTTATATTTACACTGCCGAGCATATTGACGATGCCATAGAAATCCTTACAGGGCTTCCTGCAGAAAAGGTGCACAAAAAAGTTCAGAGGGTACTTAAAAAATTCTACGAAAGTGAGAAAAAAAAGACAAAAAAGAAAACTTAGACTTTTTTCCGGAGAATTCGTTTGTCTCCCACTCTCAGGGTGACCTTTTCCTTGTCAAGAAACTCCACCAGAGGAATAAGGTATTTTCTGCTTACTCCTTTGCCTACAATGCTTCTAAAATCAGAGATACTCATCTCTTTGTTTTTTGTTAAAAATTCTACTACCTTTTTCTTTACCTCCTCAACTACCTGTCTGTGAAAAACAAGCTTTTCTGAAACCTTTACCAGCCTGCCCTCTCTAAGCAGAGACTCAAAAAGCTCCTTTGCTCCTTTATAGCGCTCTTTAAAATCGCAAAGAATAGTCTCAAAGTCCCTTGGAGTAAGTCCTTCATTAAGAAATTTTTCTTCCACCTCTTTTTTAAAAGCCTCTATTTCTTCTTTATTCAATCTTTTAAAAGAAGAAAGAAAGTAAATTTCTTTGTCTCTCTGGAGTTTTCCATTTTTTAAAAGTTTGTCCAGAACATATTCATAAAGGCACTCAGGGAGAAAAGAGGAAATTCTCTGTTTTAGAAGCTCTTTGGTAAGTCCGGGGCTAAAAGGGTTTGCCCTGTGATACTTTTCAAGCACTTCCACCACCTTTTTCTCAAGCTCATCAGCCACTGAGGCTGCAAAGTAAAGAAGCTTTTCCCCATCTTTGAGGGAAATCACTTTTTTACCCAGAACCTCAATTAAGGCGTCAAACTTTTCTCCAAAGATAGAAAGTTGAATTTGAAGCTCTGCCCTTTCTGCTCCAAGCCCCCCCCTCTTTTTTAGATAATGGATAAGAAGCTCCTGAGGAGTGGCATTTTTTAAAAACTCAAGCTCTTTTCTCTCCCAGGGTTTTGTGCGTTTTCTTTTGAAAGAAACCGGCAAAAGCACAACACCGCCACCTATGGTGGTGTTATTTGAGGGCCTTCTCAGGATAAACCTGTCTCCTCTCCAGACGCACACCGGCCTTTGAAGCTGAATCTGTGCCACATCCTCCTCACCAGCAGAAAGCCTTTCCTTTCCCATCAGGATTACTCTTGCAGGTACCTCAGATGTGCCTATGTAAAAAAGAAGATTTTCAAAATTCTTAAGCTCTGGCTTGCAGCTTTTAAGAAGTTTCAAACTCACATCCAGCCACTGAGAAGCCTTAAGCACTCCTTTTTCTGCAAGCACATCTCCTCTTTTCACTTCATCTTTTTCCACCCCCTGAAGATTGAGAGCGGTCCTCGTGCCTGCTATGGATTCTTCCACATCCTTTCCGTGCACCTGAATTTTTCTTACCTTTGTTGTTTTTTCAGCAGGATAGAGACAGAGCACATCTCCCACCTTTACCCTTCCAGAAATGGCGGTTCCTCTTACAACCGTGCCAAAGCCTTTTATAGTGAAAACTCCGTCAATAGGCAGGCGAAAGGGCTCATCAAGAGGCTTGGTAAGGACTGCTTTTGCCTTTTCCTCAAGCACTTTAAGAAGCCCTTCTTTTCCCTCCCCTGTTTTGGCAGAAAAAGTAAGAACAGGGGCATTTTTAAGAAAAGTTCCCTTTAAAAACTCCTCCACATCTGATTTTACCAGTTCAAGCCACTCCTCATCAACAAGATCCACCTTGGTTAAAACTACCAGTCCATCTTTTATCCCCAAGAGCTCACAAATTTCTAAGTGCTCTCTTGTCTGAGGCATAACTCCTTCGTCTGCAGCAATAACAAGCATCACGAGGTCAATTCCAGAGGCTCCTGCCACCATGTTTTTAATAAACCTCTCATGCCCGGGAACATCAACAATGCCTATAAGGATCCCTGAAGGAAGCTCAAGGTTGGCAAAGCCTATGTCAATGGTAATGCCCCGCCTTTTTTCTTCTTTCAGCCGATCGGTGTCAATACCTGTTAAAGCCTTAACAAGGCTTGTTTTACCGTGATCAATATGTCCGGCAGTGCCTACTATTACCCTTTTCATGAGATTCTCCGTTTAGATTAAAACTTCCAAGTCTCCAAAATTTCTAAAAAGTGAAAAAGCTTCTTTAAGAAGACTGAGCCTATTTTCTCTAAGAATTTTATCCTCTGCCATAACAAAGACTTCATCAAAAAACCTGTCAATAACAGGCTTAAGCTCCCCAAGGCTCCTTAAATATTCTAAATAATTTTTGTTTCCAAAAAGTTCCTTAAGTCGCGGTTTAAGCTCTGTAATTTTTTCATAAAAGGCCTTTTCTGCTTCTTTCTGAAAAAGTTCAGGGTTTACACCTGGCAGGGAATTAAGCTCAACCTTTTTCAAAATCTGCACCACTCTTTTGAACCCAATAAAAAACTCTTCAAAGTCTGTTTCCTGCTGAAATTTACGCAAGGCACTTGCCTTGAGGAAAATGTCATAAACATCTGGAGAAGAATTCAGCACACAGTTGACGATTTCTTTGGAGAATCCCTGAGAAAGAAGCTCCCCTCTGAGTCTTCCTTTTACAAAGGAAAGAAGCTCCGAAACAAGTGTTGAATCATTTCCTGACCAGAAGCCCTGCTTTTTTAAAAGAGAAAGGGCCTTTTTAAATGCTTCCTCAAGGTCAAGAAATAGCTTCTTTCCTGTAAGCACCTTTACAATACCATAGGCAGCTCTCCTCAAGGCATAAGGATCCTTCACACCTGTAGCCCTTTCTCCTGCAGCAAAGAGGGCCGAAAGATGGTCAATCCTGTCTGCAAGAGAAAGAATAATCCCTTCCGGTGTTTGAGGAAGGCTCTCATCTGAAGACATGGGCAGGTATTGCTCGTAAATAGCCCGAGCCACCTCTTCGTAGCCTGCCTTCTCTAAATAAATACTTCCCATAACTCCCTGAAGGGAAGGAAACTCCTTAACCACTTCTGAAGCAAGGTCAGCCTTGGAAAATTTTGCTGCCACCTTAAGTAGCTCCCTGTCTGGAGCAAGCTCAAGGCACTCATCAAGGGAAAGACCAAGATTTATAAGCCTCTCTGTTTTATCCTTAAGGCTTCCACACTTTATGTGATAAACAACTCCTTCAAGCCTTTCTACCATCTGCTCAAGGGGGACCTTAAGATCCCTTTCATAATAAAACTTTGCATCCTCAAGCCTTGCTTTGGTAACCCTCTCGTGCCCCTTTCTTACTACCTCAGGATCTCTTGCAAGATTATTGTTTACTGCAACAAAGTAGTTAAGAAGCCTGCCTGACTCGTCCCTTACGCAGAAGTACCTCTGGTGTTCTTTTAAAGCGGTGATAATAAGAGGTGCCGGAAGCTCTAAAAACTCTTCTGGGAAACTCCCGAGCACTGGAAAGGGATACTCCACGAGGTTTGCATTTTCAAGAAGAAGCTCCTCGTCAATCTCTACCTTCCCCACCTTAGATGCTACCTCTTCCACTGTTCTTTTGGTTTCCTTAACTCTTTCCTCTGGTAGAAGAATAACAAAGTGTTTCTTTAAAAGGCTTTTATATTCCTCCCAATCTGCCTCTTCAAGTTCAAGTGGCTCTGGAGAAAGGAACCTGTGAGCAAAAAGACTTCTTCCACTCTTCACTCCTGCTATTTCAAAAGGCAGAGCTTCTTTGCCAAAAAGACAAACAATCCATCTTATAGGCCTACCAAAAGAAAACTCATAAGCTCCCCATCTCATGGACTTTGGAAAGTAAATTCTCTTTAAA
>JAMOQE010000032.1 GCA_027064165.1 Thermodesulfatator sp.
AGCTTGACACTATCTTCTCGCTTGCCTCAAACCCCTCAAGCTCTGGAATGAAAAACTTCTTCTCGTAAAGAAGCTTTATTAAAAAGCTCGGTGTCCCCGTCTCAAACCAATAGGGACGATACATCTTTGACTTCAAAAGAAGCAATATGTCAAAAGGGTTATACACAGTCTCTCCCAAAAAATTATACCCGTTATACCATCTCTTTATCTCTTCCAGATCAAAACCCTCAAGTACATCTGCAAATACACTTTCAAGTTCACCCTGTGTATATCCACAAATGGTTCCATATTGAGGATTTAGCGTTATGTCCTCAAGATTGTTAAGTCCGCTAAAGATTGAAACCTTGGAAAACTTGGAAACTCCCGTGATAAACACAAGCTTCAGGTAAGGATCCGCATCCTTTAACACAGAGTAAAAGTTTTTTAAGCACTCCCTCATCTCTATTGCTGTGTCTCTGTCCTCAATGTTGTCAAGAATGGGCTTGTCATATTCGTCTATAAGAACAACCACCTGGGAGTTATATTTTTGAGAAAGCACTTCTATAAGTTCTTTAAACTGCCCTTTATAAGAAGGATAAGTAAGTTTGATTTGATAAAGTCTTTCATGTTCCAGCAAAATCTCTTTGAAAGTGGTAATCAATTCTTCTTTTGTCTTGTGAACCCCTGCTCCAAAGGAGATGTAAATGACAGGGTATTTTTTCTCCCAGTCCCAGTTGTCGTAAAGATAAAGCCCTTTGAAAAGCTCCTTTTTCCCGAGAAAGGTCTGCCTGAGAGTGTCAAGAAATAGTGATTTGCCAAACCTCCTTGGGCGGGAGAGAAAGTAATACTTTCCGGTTTCAGTAAGTTTTTTTACAAACTGCGTTTTATCTACATAATAATAACCACCAGTCCTTATCTCTTTAAAACTCTGAATCCCAATCGGCAGTTTAAGCGCCATCAGTACTTAAATTAACCTTACATATTAAAATAGTCAACCTCTGATGCAAGCAATTGATTTCAACAGAATCGGCTACAATAAGAAACTAACATGCTTATTCAGAAATCTTGAAAATTATGTTTTAGCTTGAAATTTTGTAGATTTCGTGGTATTTAGAAACTTATGCCATATATTTCAATGTTTTTTGAAATAATTATTCGGATGTTTTATAATGAACATGGACCACCTCATTTTCATACTTATTATCAAGGATGAGAAGGTATTTCCGATTTAGAAGGCAATTTAATCCAGGGGAATATTGAAAAATTAAAAACTGCACTAAAATTAATAAAAGAATGGGCACAACTTCATAAAAAAGAATTAAAAGAGAATTGGAAACGAGTTGAAAGAGGAGAGCTTTTGAAAAAAATAGAACCATTGAGATAAAAATATTGCTAAATTTTACGGAGGTGATAGAAAGTGATAGATACAGCTCCAGAAACTTTATACCTTGAAGGAGAAAATCTTTAAAAAATTTTTTTTCATTAAGCGGACTATAAGCCTCTTAAATTCAGGGAGGAAAGTATGAAAGGCAAAGAAATAAGAAGGGCTTTTATTGATTACTTCAAAAAATTGGGGCACGAGGAAGTTCCAAGCTCTTCCCTCATTCCAGCAGATGATCCAACTCTTCTTTTCACCAATGCTGGCATGGTACAGTTCAAAAAAGTTTTCTTAGGAGAAGAAACAAGGCCATACAAAAGAGCTGTTTCCTGTCAGAAGTGTATAAGAGCAGGAGGAAAACACAACGATCTTGAAAATGTAGGCTACACTGCAAGGCATCACACTTTTTTTGAAATGCTGGGCAACTTTTCCTTTGGGGACTACTTCAAGGAGGAGGCCATTGCCTTTGCCTGGGAATTTATAACCAAAGTGCTTAACCTTCCCAAGGACAGGCTTTATGCCACAGTGTACGAAAAGGATGACGAGGCAGCAGAGCTCTGGAAAAAGGTAGCAGGTCTTTCAGAGGAAAGAATTGTCCGCCTTGGTGAAAAGGACAACTTCTGGATGATGGGAGACACCGGCCCCTGTGGCCCCTGCTCAGAAATACTTTTTGATCAGGGAGAGGCCTTTTCCTGCGGAAAACCAGATTGCAAGCCAGGATGTGATTGTGATCGGTACTTAGAAATCTGGAACCTTGTCTTTATGCAATACGAAAGAAACGAAAAAGGGGAGCTAAAGCCCCTTCCCAAGGGCTGTATTGATACAGGAATGGGGCTGGAGAGAATCACCGCTGTTATGCAGGGAGTAGCTTCTAACTATGACACTGACCTCTTCGCAGGCATTATGGAAGGAATTTCTCAGATTACGGGAAAGGCCTACAAAGAATCAAAAGATACAGAGATTGCCTTCAAAGTTATTGCAGATCACATAAGAGCAGCAACTTTTCTCATAGCAGAGGGAATTATCCCTTCAAACGAAGGCCGCGGCTATGTGCTGAGAAGAATTATTCGCCGTGCCCAGAGATTTGGGAAAATTCTTGGAGTAGAAGAACCCTTTCTTTACAGACTTGTGGAACCCGTGGTAAAAGAATTCGGAGAGGTTTATGAAGAAATACTCAGAGAAAAAGAGGTTGTCCAAAAGATCCTCAAAGTAG
>JAMOQE010000033.1 GCA_027064165.1 Thermodesulfatator sp.
GATTTTAAAGTATCCGGAATTTGACCTTTTTGGATTTTTAGTGACAAATACGGAGCCTCAAAATTTTAGAGAATCTCCAGTTAAAATAAGCCATGCAATTTCTATGACTCCCTTTAACTACGACAATCATTTTTGTGGTAATCACTGGACTGCAAGAAGAGCTCTTGAAGCAGGAGTTACAGATAAAATGCATATAAACCTTTTTACCAAAGAAGAGCACGAAACTTATTATCAATACACCATAGTTGTTGATGTGGAAAAAGTGGGAAAATTAACTGTTTATACAACTAATGAAAAAAATGTGGAAATAATTAAAGATCTTTTAAAAGGTGAGGAAGGGGAAGTAACTTTAAAAACTGAAAATGGAAAAGAAATTAAGGTATTTGCAAAGGTAAAAAAGATCCCTTCCTCAAAAGG
The DNA here is from genome assembly GCA_027064165.1 of Thermodesulfatator sp. GTDB lineage: Bacteria > Desulfobacterota > Thermodesulfobacteria > Thermodesulfobacteriales > Thermodesulfobacteriaceae > Thermodesulfobacterium. The sequence continues at coordinate 418 of JAMOQE010000033.1, forward strand.
GAAAAAGTCAAAGAGAGGAGTTTTTGAAATATTTTACGAACTTTCTGAAGAAGAAAGGAAAAAACGCATAGAAATTCTTTTAAAAGCAGTGCTTAATCTCCACAGAGAGATAAAAGGAGTGCCAAGTTCTCTTTCTCCAAAACTTATGATAGTTGGGGTTTACAAAGATAAACCATATTTAACTTACAAAGACAAAATTGTCCTTGCAGACGAATATGTTGAAGAAAGAATTGAAGAAGTGGAGGAAATTGAAAAAGACGGCAAAAAGATTTTTAAAGTAAAACATACTCTTTTAAAAAGCAAAAAACCTGTGTTTGAAGTTTTTCTCAAAAACACAGGTGCAGATGCAGAAAAAATTTCAGAAGAAGAGTTTTTGAGTTTTATAAAAGAAGTCTGGGGAGATTCTAAAAATGGAAATGCTTTTAGTAAGGTGAAGGTTTTTTATGATCCGAGTGTGGAGGTAAGAATTAAGTAAATTTTTTCAGGAAAGAGATATGGGAAAACATATTCTTTTTGTAGAAATTTTTCAACCTTTTGCTCAGTATAGAAATCCTTTTACTTTTTATTATGCTCAAACCTTTCCTCTTCCTCCAAAGTCAACAGTAATTGGAATGCTTCAAAATGCAACAAATAGATATTATGATCCAGAGTTTTGGGATTTAAAAGTGAGCATTCATGGAGGGTTTGAAAGCACTTTCTGGAACTACCAGCAGTTAATAAAAGGTGAAATAACAATAGGTAAAGTGGGAGTATTAGTGAACTACCATAAAGACAATATCTCTACTAAACTTGCAACCTGGTTACCTTTGTATAAGGTAAATAAGCTTAGTTTGACCTCCAGGCGTTCTCCAACCTTTCAGCAGGAGCTTTTCAATGGGTATCTGTTTATTTTTATGAAAGGTAAAAAGGAGCTAATTGTAGAAATCAAAGAAGCTCTTGAAAATCCCAAAAAAGTCCTCTCCCTTGGAAGAAGTGAAGATGTAATCTTTATAAGAAATGTAAAACTCTTGGAAGAAGAGCCTCAAAGAAAAAAAGTTAAAAAATCTCTCTGGTTAACCTATCCAACTTACATAAAGTTAAAAGGATTTCCTATTAAAAATGAAAAGTTTCCTGTTTATTCTATCCCAGAGAGGGTAGAGTTTAAAAATAATGGGAAGCCTATTAGCAACAAGGCAGAACTTAGAAAAGATACAGAAAGAGTAGTTGAATTTATCCCAGTTATTTTTACCAGTTACGACTATGTGATTTATTTAAAAGAAGAAATTGAAGTGGAAAAGTACAAAATCGGAGAAAAGCTTTTTAAAATTCCAAAAGACTTTGGCTGGCTTTAAGGAGGCTTGATGGAAGGGGGATTAATTAACCTCTTGAGAGCCAAATCAGAAGAAGGAGAAAACCTACTTTTGAAAGACCACATTCTTGAAACCCTAAGAAAAGCCTGTGAACTTAAAGAATTCGTAGAGGAAAATAGAGAAAAAATAACTTTTCCCTGGTTTAAAAATGAGTCCTGCTTTCAAAATTTTTTCGTAAGTCTTGCGATAGCACTTATTTTACACGATCTGGGGAAAATCTCCTATAAATTTCAGAAAAAAGTTTATGGGAAGGAGTTAAAAACAGAATTGGAGGAGTTTTTAAGACCAAGTGAGGGTGTAACCTTAAGGCACGAAATCCTTTCTTCTATCTGGGCATCCCTTCTTCTTGAGGATACCCAGGATTTTTTAAAAGAATTAGTGAACTGGTTTCCAAAGATAAGGACTGCGATTCTTCTTCATCATTACAACGATTATTTCTTAGGAGAAAAAGACTTAATGGAAATCATTCAAAACCACCCTGAGGAGGTTAAAAGATATCTTGAATTTTTGCTTAAAAAGGGAGAGGAACTGGAGGCATTTTTAGAAGAGAGCTTTGAAGAGGTTAAAAAAGAGTTCAAAAATGCATTTTTAGAAACCGCTCTACAAGTGATAAAAAAAGAGAGAATTAAAGACAGAGCAGAGGAGCTTTTGAAGCGGATTAAAGAAAAAGATGACGACATATCAGACTTTGCAGAATTTTACGAAATTGACAACGAGAATCCAGATTACGAATTTTTCGTATTTTTAGGTGCTCTTAGAAGGTGTGATTATTCGGCAAGTGCAGAGGTATCTAT
>JAMOQE010000034.1 GCA_027064165.1 Thermodesulfatator sp.
AAGCTTTAAATTGTGAAAGAAGTATTAAAATTAAAAAAGTTTTTTTTGAAGAGGTGTGAAAGTTATGGGAATAACCTATACTACGATAAAAATAAGAAATCCTTTGAAACCTGAAATAGAACCTATGGAACTTACTGCTAAAGTTGATACTGGTACCACATTACTTGTTATTCCTGGAAAAGTGGCTGAGATATTTAATTTTCCAGTAATACGAAAACAAACCGTAAAGTATGCAAACGAGTTCACCGAGGAAAAGGATGTTGCTTATGCAGTGGAAGTATGTGGAAGGAAAGGGGTTTTTGAAGCTATTGTTGAGCCAAAAAAAGAATACGCTCTTCTTGGTGCAGTAGTAATGGAGTCTTTAGATCTCATAGTAGAACCTCGGAGTTTAAAAGTTTATCCCAATCCAAGAAGTAAATTACCCATGGCAGAGATAGAATAATTGGGGGAAAAGTTTTGTGCCCTATCTTCAGCCATTTGATCCCTGGAAGTCTCCACTTTGTACTTGTCCTCCTAAATATACTCTTAATCCCTATACTGGATGTGGACACAGATGCATATATTGTTATGCTACAAGTTTCATAAAAAATTTTTACTCCCCAAGGCCTAAAAAGGATTTTTTGAAAAGAATAAAAAAAGAATTAACCAAGCTTCCGCAAGGAGCGCTCGTCTCTCTTTCTAATTCCTCAGATCCTTATCAACCCCTTGAAAAAAATTTTCAATTAACCAAGAAGTTTCTGAGGCTCATTCAAGAATTAAATCTCAACTTAAGAGTCCTTATAATTACGAAGTCTTCCTTGGTAGAAAGGGACATTTCCCTGCTTAAAAATTTGAGATGTGCAGTAAGTATTACCATTACTACTTTTAAGTACTGGAAGATTCTTGAACCAGGAAGCTCTCCTGCAGAAGAAAGAGTAGAAGCTCTAAAAAAGCTAAAAACCGCTGGAATTCCTACAATACTAAGGTTGGATCCCATAATTCCTGAAATTAACGAAACCGAGGTAGAAGAAATAATAAAAAAGACTGCAGATTTTGTAGATCATCTGATAACGAGCACTTATAAAGCCAAAAGAGACTCTTTAAATCGTCTCGTAAAGGCGTTTCCTGAGAAAGCAAAATATTTAAGTTTTCTTTATTCAAAAAAAGGAGAAAAGCTTAGTGGATCTTATTATCTTCCTAAGGAATTAAGAAAAAGAATAATTTCTCGTGTTTACGAAATAGCCAAAATGTATGGTCTTTCTTTTGCAACCTGCAGAGAAGGACTCAAGGAGTTTGCTTTTAAGGAAAGGTGTGATGGAAGTTTTCTTATAGATAGATTCTTCTAAAGAACAAGTTTTTCCACCTCTTTTAAAGCATCCTGCCAGGATTTTATAAAGAAGAGTTTTTTGTAAAGTTTACGGCAGTCTTCAAAAGAAAGCTTGTTTACAAGGGAAATGGCTTTTAGCTCTGCCTTAAGGTGAGGATAAGGCTCTTCTTGAGTTGGGAAAAATTCTTCCTTGGGAATAATTTTTATATAGATAAGAGACCTTGCTGCAAGTAGCTTTTCCACTTCAGGATTCCTTTTGCGTTTGAGGATAAATCTCAAAGTTAAAAGCTCTCCAGGAGGGAAGATCCATGGTTTACCAGTTAAGGCCTTTACCACTGGCTCAAGAAGAAAAGCGTGTTTAACCTGACAGGTATTTTTTAAAAAAATGTGAAGAAGCTTTTTAAAATAAATATGAATGGTGCCTGCTTCAATATAAACCTTTTCTGCCCTATTCTTCTCCAAAATCTTTTTTATAGCCTCTGCCCTGAGCCTGTCTCTCAGCCTGAATCTCTCTGCATCTGCTTTTGAAAACTCTATAACTTTACCAATAATTGCCTCAAAATCTTCTTCAAGAGTGGCTTTATAGTAGGCAAGGAGCTTACCAGTTGCAAGATTTTCTGCTTCATAGACTTCTCTGTAATCTTTCCTTTTTAAAACCTCTGCCAGGTCATCCCCTCTTGTTATGGCATTCTGAATAATTGAAAGAGCCTCAAAATAAGGCTCAACCTGAAGAATCTGACATCCAGAGGAGTAAAGGCATTTTAAAAATTTAAGAGACTCCTTTGCAAAGCCGGGAAACCAGAAGTCCTTTTTTGAAAGGTACTCATCAGCGGAAAGGCTTCCCTCAAGAAACTTAGGAAAATACGGATCAGCAGGCTCTTCAAGAAGAATGAGATCAGAGCCCTGCATGTGCTTTTCTGCAAAGGGAAGCACCTCTACTCTGTGAGGAGAAAAGCCTATTATTGTCTCCACCTGAAAACCCTCTCAATAAAGCCTTCTCTATATCCAATAAAGTCAAAAAATCTGTCTTTGTACAAAATAAGCGGAGTTCCAGAAGATTTAATGATACTTGGAGGAAGTTTATTTTTTAACTGCTCTGCATCCTTTGCCTCATAAAGACTTCTTA
>JAMOQE010000035.1 GCA_027064165.1 Thermodesulfatator sp.
TTCAGGGAAGGAGATAGAAGAAGATTTTGAAAAACTACTTTTTTGGATAAAGGAGAATGTGCTATTTTACAATCCGATGGAGGGGAGTGTTAGACCTCAGAGCAGGCTTTTATGGAGGGCAATAAGGGAAATAGTTTAAAGTTTTGACGAAAAGTGAGGCCTATAGTAAAAATTGTGTAAGCATTTGTAGGAATTTTTCATTATAATACAGCCTCCGTATCATAAGTCAAGGTGAAAGTAGGCTTCTTTCTCCTCTTCAGCAAGGATGCGGGCTCCCTCCTTGTAGTTAGTAATTTTAGCCTAACATTTTGCGTGTCCAAAATATGGGGAATCGTTCAATTTTTTAACATTATTTTTTTCAAAGTTTTTTAAGGATATTTGTAAAAATAATGTTGTTTTTTATTGAAAAAATTTGTAAAATTATTATAATGAGTCATAGTGTCAAGATTTGTGTGTATAAATTTTTTGTTTTTGCATCTCAGTTTCTTTTAAAGTTTCTTCTCCATACCTCTCCCTCCTGATGGACACAAGTTCTTCCTTTATGGATATGCCCCCATTTTTGGACAATTATAATGTTACACTTTAAAATTTTCATGTCAAGCTGCCCCCTTTCTTGAACACTTCAAATGGTGGTTTGTATCCCAAAGCAGAATGAGGTCTTTCCATATTGTACCATCTAACCCAATTTAAAATTTTTTCCCTTGCCTCATCTAAACTCTCAAATACTTCAGCATCTAAAAGCTCTTCTCTCATCCTACTGTGAAAACTCTCTACATACCCATTTTTAAATGGCTTTCCAGGCGGTATTATCACTTCTTTTATCCGATACTTGCTTATAACTTTCTGAAAATTTTCAGATCTGAATTCTGGTCCATCGTCTCTGATAATAGCCTGGGGAGGACCATAATCCTTTATTATTTTTTCAAAGTGTTTACCTACTTTGTCTCCAGCAAGACTTACATCTACCAAAGGAGGAAAGGCAAATCTTGAAAACACATCAATCAGGTTAAAGATTCTAATTTTTCTAACAGAACCATTTTTCTGGAGAGTATTTTCAATTATGTCAAGGCTCCAGAGTTCGTTTATTTTAGAAGGGTTAATAGGTTTAAAAGGAACTCGGAGAAGTTTCTTTTTATAGCCTTTGGAAGTAGATTTTTGGAGGTTTAGCAGTTTATAGATTCTATAGATGCGTTTATGGTTTACATGATAGCCCATTTGTTTTAAGATGGCAGTAATTCTGCGGTAGCCAAAGGAAGGGAATGAATAAGCGAGATTTTGTATTAAATGAGCAAGTTTAGAGTTAAGGATAGAGTTTTTGCGGTTGATAGGTTTTAGGTAGAAATAGAAGGAAGAACGAGGTATAGAGAGGAGTTTGCAGGTAGAGGAGACAGACATTCCTGAGTTTACGAGTTTTTTAGCTAAGCTCATAAGCTGCTCCTTGGTTAGATGCTCTTTTTTAAAGCTTCAGTGAGTATTTGGATTTGAAGTTCTTTTTCAGCGAGGAGTTTTTTAAGTTTGAGGTTTTCTTCTTCAAGGACTTTAAGGCGTTTGGCTTCAGAGGAGGAGAGGCCTTTATATTTGGAACGCCAGCGGTAGATAGTGTTAGGTGAGACATTGTATTTTCTTGCGACTTGCTGGACAGAGGAGCCAGGAAGATCAGCTTCAGCAAGGATTTTAATGATCTGGTCAACGGTAAATTTAGTTTGCCTCATTTTGTAGCCTCCTTATGGTTATTGTTGAATAATTTACTACCTTTTTTCAAATTTTTGTATCATAGTGTCCAATATATTGGGGCAAGCCCATTTCTCCCTCTCTTTTCTCTATATTTGGCGATTTTTGGGTTTGACTAAATTAAACTATTGGTTGTGTTTTTCTGCAAAGGCATTTTTTATGGAAAGGCGGGAAAAATTGTGTAGAGAAAAAAGAGAGGGTAAAACGAGAACCTCATATTACCATTTTATCTCTGCTCCAACCCAGATGCTTCTTTTATAGGTATTGTAGCCGTAGATTTCCTGGTAGTCTCTGTCAAAAAGATTTAATACTTTTCCATAAACCCTTAAGTGCTCTTTCACTTGATATGAAAAATAAAGATTGGCAACGAAGTACCTTCCCAGAGAATGGCTTCCGTCTTTATAATTTCCCACATACTTGCTTTCAAAAGTAAAAGAGGCGTTTTTATATAAGAAAGTTACCTCGCCACCTGCTTTTATGTGTGGTCTCCTGGAGAGAACTTTTCCATTCTTATCTTTTGCCCAGAGCCAGTCATAATAAAACATGGTTTTCACAAATTTGTTGAGCTTACCTGCAACGCTGGCTTCATAGCCTCTAGTATTCACCTCTCCAATGTTGTAATACTTACTTGTAGAAAAATCATATTCAATTTTGTCTTTGATTTTGGAAGTAAAATAGCTTAAATTCCAGATTACCCTGTTCTTAAAAGTATAAAGGCTTAGTCCCGTGGCTAAAGATAAACTTTTTTCTGGCTTTAAGTCTTTATTCCCGTAAGAAGAATAAAGCTGATAAAGGGAGGGGGAGACAAATCCTTTTCCTATGTTTATATAAAGCTTTAAATACTTAAAAGGGAACCAATAAGAAGACAGGTCTGCCGTTAAAGAATCACCACTGGTTTCGTGATAATTATATCTCACCCCACTTTTTAAATAAAATTTATTTAAATCAAAAATTAGACTTAAAAACGGGGCATAGCTATAAACAGACTTTTTTAAATTTTCCCATCTGGTATCTATATCTGCTGTTTCTTTAGAATAATCAAAGCCTATCAAAGTTTTCAATCTTTTATTCAAGAAAAAGACATTCTGAAATTCAACTGCAAAAAGCCTTCCTCTATAAACATCTTTGGCATCGTTATATTCTCTTTTTGTTGGAGTATAATTTACCTTTAAATGAAACCGAACATCAGGAGAAAGAGCATACTTAAAATTTCCCTGAAAGTTCTCAAGACTGGTTCTTTCGTTGTAGTCCCATCCGTCAAGGTCCTGCTTTACTTTAAGGATGTAGGTAGAGACAGCTGCTTCAAATTTTTCGTTTTGAAAACCCAATTTTTCTAAGATATTTAAATTATGATAGTAATCGTGATCTGGATAGGCTGCCTTTTTTGAAAAATCATTCATTTGTAAGTGGGAAACACTTAATTTGCCAAAAAAATTGCCTTTTTTCAAAGAAATAGCCCCACCTTTATTAAAGGTATCGTAAGAGCCGATTTCACTCCACACGGAGACCTCCGTTTTTTTGGGCTTTTTGGTAATAATGTTTATTATTCCTCCTACTGCATTTGAACCGTAAAGAGAGGTGTTAACGCCTTTTACTATCTCAATTCTGTCTATGTTTTTCACACTTATGGCAGGCACAATCCAGCTTGCATCTCCCTCACTAATTTCTGAAGGATCATATACTTTGATCCCGTCTATCATGACCACCGTGTACTTTGAGTCAAGCCCTCTGGTGAATATGGATGTTATTCCTCCAGCCCCGTTTTGCGTTAAAAATAAGCCACAGACATTTCTCAAGGCCTCATCCAGGGTTTTCATTCCTTTTTCCTTCAGCTCCTTTCCTGTAATGACAATAGTGTCATACGGGGAAATCACAATTTTTTCTTCAAATCTTGAAGGGGTTATTACTATCTGAGGAGATATATTTTCACCTTTTCCACTGGAAATTAGATAGAAGTTTAAAAGGAAAATAGCCACTAAAATTTTTACAAATTTTTTTGACATTTTTTTCCCACTCCTTAGATTTTTTATTGACAAAATTATAAAAATTGATTATTTATCAAGGGAAAAAAATGGTAAAAAAATGGTAATTTCTAATGAATTTGAAAACTTATCTTTACAAAGAGATTTTTGAAAACCTTGAGTTTATAAGTCTTATTATTGATAAAAAAGGAAATGTTATTGCTACAAATGCTCGCTGGAAGAAGGAAGCTTTTAAAAATAAACTTGCTGGCAGGGTTGATTCCATTGGAACGAATTACTTGGAGCTTTGCGAAAGGACCGAGGGAGAGGAAAAGAAAGATGCCCTTGCAATAGCAGAAGGAATAAAAAAAGTTTTAAAAGGTAAAGTCAGTTCTTTTCAAAAACTATACACTTTTTACGATAATGAAGGGCAAAAAAGACATTTTATTTTTTTTATTCAAAAAATTACCCGGTTTAAGCCCGAACTTTTTCTAATTATGCACATTGAAGTAAACTGGTTATCTCCTCCCAAAGGAAATATTTCTTCAAGGTCTTCTCCATCTCATATTAAAAGGGTTCACTCTGAAGAAAATTTTTCTTATAAAGAACTGCAAATTTTAAAGCTTGTTAAAAGTGGATATACTTCCAAGGAAATCTCTCAAATTTTAAATCTGAGCAAAGATACTGTAGATTTTTACCGGAAGCAAATAAGAAAAAAACTGGGTTTAAAAGGTAAAGGCGTGTCTTTAAAAAGATTTCTTCAAGAAAAATATTGATTGCATATTAAACCAAGGCATGGTATAGTAAAAATTAGAAATGAAGCAAATTTTTTTATTCACAGATGGATGCTGTTTGGGGAATCCGGGGCCAGGTGGGTGGGCCTGTTTGATAAAGTTAAATGGTAAGGAAATTCTTTTAAAAGGTGGAGAGCCTCAGACAACCAACAACAGAATGGAGCTTATTGCAGTGATAAAAGGCCTGGAAGCAATTTGTGAATCAAGTAAGGTAGTTATTTATACAGATTCTGAATATGTCTTAAAAGGAGCCTCTGAGTGGCTTGCTAACTGGAAAAAAAAGGGATTTAAAACTTCATCCGGAAAGGCCGTTAAAAATAGGGATCTCTGGGAAAAGCTTGATTCTCTTTTAAATAAACACTCTGTTAAGTGGATAAAAGTAAGAGCCCATTCAGGCCATAAAGAAAATGAACTTGTTGACAAAGTGGCTAAAAAAGAGGCCCAAAAGTGGAAAAGAGCTTAAAGAAAATTCTTGTGGGAATTACTGGAGCAAGTGGAAGTGTATATGCTTATTGTTTTCTTAAAGAACTGAAAGAGCTTGACATCCCTTCAGAAGTTATCATTACGAAAGCAGGGGAGTATGTGTTAAAAAAGGAACTGGGTTTTTCTTTAGGAAATTTAAAAAATTTGTGCCTTAAAGTTTACACAGAAGAAGAATTTTATGCTCCTCCTGCAAGTGGAAGCTCTAATTATTCTGCAATGGTTGTTATTCCGTGCTCTATGGGTACTGTGGGAGCTATTGCTTCTGGAATTAGTAGAAATCTTCTCCAACGAGCAGCAGATGTGATGCTAAAAGAAAAAAAGCCTCTTGTACTTGTTGTAAGGGAGACACCTTTAAATGTTATCCATCTGAAAAATTTACTTACTTGTGCGGAAGCAGGTGCTACAGTCTTTCCTGCAAGTCCGGCTTTTTATCAAAAGCCTAAAAATCTTGAAGAACTGATTAATTTTTTTGTCCAGAGACTAAGTTTTTTCTTGGGATTGCGTGACAATCTTTCTAACCATTGGCAACCTTGAGTTGTATTATATATACAATTTTTTTTGTTTTGTAGTAAATTTTAATTGTGCCAACTATTTTAAAAAGAACTATTTGCAAACTGGAAACTGGCTCAAAATGGTGAAATGCCTTTTAAAATTGAACCTTTTAGGAATTAAAGAAGTGAAAGTAATAGAGAATTATAAATTAAAATTGAAATTTGAAAATAATGAAGAAAAAGTCTTTGATTTGAAACCTTATTTAAACTTGGGCAAGTTTTCTGAGCTTCAGAATCCAGAATTGTTTAAAAAAGTGAGAATCAGTTTTGATACTATTGAATGGCCAAATGGAATAGATTTAGATCCAGAATTTTTGTATAAACACTCAAAAAGTTTAAAGCATGCATAAGTTTGAATTTTTCCCCATTGGTTGGGTAAGGACTGAGTGTAAAAATGTACCACGGCACTGGAGCTGTTCTGATGTAGAGGGAGAGCTTCATATAAAAAAAGAGTTTCAAAAAGGGCTTACTGGAATAGAGGAAAGGGACAAAATTGTCGTGCTTTTTGTTTTTCACAAATCTCCTCCTTTCTCTCCTGAAAAGCTTATGCAGACGCCTCCAACCAGAAGCGAACCTACAGGAGTTTTCAATACCTGCTCTCCTATAAGACCTAATCCAATAGGTTTGTCCGTGCTTGAGGTCCTGGAAGTGAAAGGCAATATTATCAAAGTGAAGGGTATTGACATGTTTGATGGTACTCCCATTCTTGATATAAAGCCTTTCAAATCACCAAAAACATAAGTGATTAAATAAAATCTTCTTGACAGAGGTTATCAGAAAATCTATAATTATAAGACCTTTCGTTTAGTATTGCGGAGGAACAGAATTTGAGTGGTGACATAATATTTTTTAAAAATGCAAAGATAGTCAATGTTTTTACAAAAGAAGTCCTAAAAGGCTCCTTTGGAATAAAAAATGAAAAATTTATTTTCATAGATTACTCTCCTGAGCAACTTACATTTTCCGATTTTGTCTCTCAATACTCTGATGCTCAGGTTTTTGACCTTAATGAAGCTTACATTACCCCCACTTTTATAGATGGGCACATCCACATAGAATCCTCCCATCTGGTGCCCTCAGAATTTGAAAAATTTGCTTTAAGAAGTGGAGTGACCAAAGTTGTGATAGATCCTCATGAGATTGCCAATGTATGTGGAATTGAAGGTGTGAAGTTTATGCTTTCAGATGCAAGAGTTCTTGAAGTGTATGTAATGGTGCCTTCCTGTGTGCCAGCTTCTCCTTTTGAAACTGCCGGGGCTGAAATTGGAGCTAAAGAAATTGAAGAACTCTTTTCTTTTGGCGAAAGAATACTTGGCCTTGCAGAGGTTATGAATTTCCCCGGGGTGGTAAATGAAGATCCCGAGGTAATTGCTAAAATAGAGGTGGCAAAAAAGGCTAAAAAGCTTATAGATGGGCATGCTCCTCTTCTTAGAGGTAAAGGGCTGAACAAATACATTTTTGAAGGAATAATGAGTGACCACGAATGTGTGGAAGGAGAAGAAGCTCTTGAAAAGCTTCGTCTTGGTATGTGGGTAATGGTGAGAGAAGGCACGGCTTCAAAAAATATCTATCTTCTTGAAACCTTAAAAAGGGTAGGGGACTTAAGAAAAGTGATGCTTGTAAGTGATGATGTCTCTCCGCTTGAGCTTGAAGAATACATGCTTAAAATTCTTCGTAAAGCAGTAAAGTATGTAGATCCAGTTACTGCCATCCAGATGGTTACTATAAACCCTGCAAGCTATTTTGGATTGGAAACAGGAATAAAACCCGGAGCAAAGGCTGATTTCCTTATATTTAAGAATCTTGACAATTTTGAATTAAAAGAAGTGTGGATAAAAGGCAAACCTCTTTCTTTTTGGGAAAAAGAATTTTTTAAAAACTCTTCCAAAACATCAAAAATTTTTACATCATCTCTAAAGGTTAGTTTAAAAAACATAGAAAGTTTCTTAATAGAGGGCTTTGATAATGGAAAAAAGACAGGGAAGGTAAGGGTTATAAAGCCTATCCCTGATTCTCTTATCACAGAAGAAGTTATTCTTGAAATAAAAGAGGCAAGGGAACTTTTACAAAAAGGTGAACTCAGTAGAATTTATGTAATTGAGAGACACAGAGGAACAGAAAGAATAGGGAAGGGCTTTATTCTGGGGGTATTGAAAGACGGAGCTGTTGCGTCCTCTTATGCCCATGATTCTCATAATATAGTAGCAGTTGGAAAAAATATTGAAGACACAGTAATTGCAGTGAATGAACTTATAAAAACTGGAGGCGGATTTGTAGCTGTAAAAGAGGGCAGGGTGCTGAGCAAAGTGCCTTTAGAAATTGCAGGAATTATGACGAGAGATGCAGAGGCTTTAAAGAAAAATTTAAAAGATTTCTATCAAAAAGTTAGAGAGCTTACCCCTTTAAAAGACCTTCTTTTAAGTATGAGCTTTTTCTCCCTTTCTGTAATTCCTGAACTTAAGCTTACAGATAAAGGACTTGTTAAAAACTTTGAAATCGTACCATTAATTGAAAAATAAGAATAGGGAGATAAGGAAAAGAAGTTAAAGCAATGAGAAAAGGTGAAATTCCAGAATTTTCTTGGGGTCAAGTTATGGAATGAAATAGAAGAGCTATTGAAAAAAAATATAAAACACGAGGAGGGAGGGTAGAAGATGGGGCTTAGTAGTTTTTTTGAGTTTGAGAAGTATGGGACGGATCTAAAAACTGAAGTCCTGGCAGGCATCACTACTTTTATGACAATGGCTTACATCGTTTTTGTTAATCCCCAGATTTTAAGTACAACTGGAATGGACTTTGGTGCAGTTATGGTAGCAACCTGCGTATCTGCTGCTATTGCTACTCTTATTATGGGCATCTATGCAAAATATCCTTTTGCCCTTGCTCCGGGTATGGGGCTTAATGCATATTTTACCTATGGTGTTTGCCTGGGCATGAAAATTCCCTGGCAGGTAGCTCTGGGAGCTGTTTTTATCTCCGGTGTAATTTTTATTATATTAACCCTTACCAGAATAAGAACCTGGATTTTTAATGTTATTCCCAATGCCATAAAATACGGCACAGCGGTTGGAATAGGGCTTTTTATTGCGTTTATCGGACTTAAAACTGCTGGTATAGTTGTGCCTCATAAAGCCACCATGGTAACCCTTGGCAATCTCAAATCTCCTCAGGTGCTCCTTGCTCTGTTTGGAATCTTTCTTACTTCCATTCTTGTGAGCCGGAATGTAATTGGTGGAATTTTGCTTGGTATTCTTATAACTTCCTTTTTGGGAATGATTCTTGGGGTGTCCAAATTTCCTGAAGGCATTGTCTCCATGCCACCTTCTATTTCTCCCACCTTTTTAAAGCTTGATATTAAGGGCGCTCTTAATCTTGGTCTTGTTACTATTGTGCTTACTTTCCTTTATGTAGACATGTTTGATACTCTTGGCACTTTAAGCGGCCTTGCCTCTCAGGGTGGCTACCTTGACAAACAGGGAAGACTTCCCAGAGTGGAAAAAGCCCTTATGTCTGATGCGGTGGGAACCGTGGTGGGCTCTCTTTTTGGAACTTCCACTGTTACCACTTACATTGAATCTGCAAGTGGTATAGCTCAGGGAGGAAGAACAGGGCTTGTAGCAGTGGTAGTGGCTATTCTTTTTCTGCTTTCCCTCTTTTTCTATCCCATTGTAAAGGCTATTCCTCCTTACGCCACAGCTTCAGCCCTTGTTATTGTGGGAGCTTTAATGGTTAAAGCAATAAAAAATGTTGATTTTGAAGACTTTACAGAGCTTATCCCAGCTTTTATAACTCTTCTTACAATTCCTTTGACTTTTAGCATTGCCAATGGTCTTGCCCTTGGATTTATAAGTTATGCAATTATTAAACCACTTACTGGTCGTGCAAGAGATGTTCATTGGCTTGTTTATGCACTGGCCATTATCTTTGCTTTGAGATTTATTTATTTGGGTTAATCGGTGGCTATTCAAATTACTTCCGATAATGTATATTATGTAAAATAAAATGTTAGAAAAATTTTTTACTGAAGAAACTTTATCCAAAGTTAAAAAGTACTTTGACAGCTTAGGCTATGTAGAATTTGCTGTAATCTTTGGCTCCTACGGCCGTGGGAGCCCTTTTTTATATTTATAAAATGAATTTTTACTTGTTTTCTTAGGATTAAGCAAAGAAATTTATAAAATTTTTCATAGTGATTCTTACCCCATCCTTTATAAGTAATTATCATGGTGAGCCTTTTGCAGGGACATTTTATCAAAAAGTAAGTTACTGGAGGGCAATTAAAAGTCCACTTAGGAAAACAAAGAACTATTTCCTCAGCTTTTACTTCTGGAAAATTGCTTTTAACAGGCAAAAAAGGTATAAAAGAAAGGATAAGCCATAAAAAATAAGGAAATTTGTAAGATTGTATTTCTTTGGGTTCTGTTTTTAATTTTTTTGCCAGTAAGAAGGCAACTTTTTTAGAATTTCCTGTCCGAGAAAAAAAATAGATAGGGACATCCATTTTAAGAGATTTTCTCTCCTGAGATAACAGCAAAGCCCTCCAGAATTTCTTCCATATTTAAAAATTTAAAGCCTGTTTCCTGGAAAATTTTTTGAATTTCGTAAGGAGCATAGAACCTTGCTTCTGCATAAAATGGACTTTTTTGCTTTTTTTTCTCGTATTTTTTTCCAAGTGGGCTTTCTCTGTTAATAAATCCTATAATTACCCTTCCCTTTTCTTTAAGAATTCGGTGTGCCTCTTTAAATGCTTTTAAGGGCTGTTTTAAAAAGCAAATGGTAGTTATAAAAAGCACAAAATCAAAACTTGAGCTTTTAAAAGGTAGAGCCTCTGCTTTTGCCTGAAGAGGAAGCACTCCTCTTGATTTTGCTTTTTTTAGTGGAGAAAAGGCCAGGTCTATACCAAACTTTGCTCCTAAAAACGGAGCAAACCTTCCTGTTCCCACTCCTACTTCAAGACCTACCCCTTTTTCTGGAACCACCTTTTTTAAAAGATTAAGCTCTGCCTGATAAATCTCCCAGTTTTCTTCATACCAATTATCATATTGGTTTGCTAAATTGTGAAATGGATTCTTTTTCAAATAATCTTTATACATATATCAAACTTTTCTAACAATTTTTTACAAACTTCTTTTTTCTTTTCCTCTGATAAATGTGTTAAGTTTTTTCTTATCCTTTTCTTTGAAATGGTAAATATGTAATTTAACTTTAAAATACTATCTACTATTAAACCTTCACTTTTAGGAAGTAATATTCCTTGCATTTTTAAATTACTTGTAATTCCTGCTACAATTACATTATTAAATTCTTCAAACAATACTAATGCTGGTCTAAGTTTTATCTCAAATGTATCAGCAAATGGCACTTCTACTAAGATAACATCTCCAAATGTTAGCCTATTTTGTCCCATATAGTATCTTCCTTATTATCCCATAACTCTTTCATTTTTTCTAACTGTATTAATTCTACATCTTGTTTAAGAATAAAGTCTTCTATTAGTCTTTTTATAAAATCTTGAATAGTTTCATTCTTATCTTTTAATTTTTGAATAGTCATTACCAATTCTTGAGAAAGTGGGACAAATGTTATATCTTCCATTTCCCCCTTCTCCTTTTAAAAGTATTTTATTTAAAAATATTTTTTGTGTTGCCAGAGTTTTTCAAGGCGCTCTGCCTCTTCGTCTTTTTTTCTGATTGAATCTTCCCAGTCCACTTTTTGTTCAAAAAGTTTAACTTCGTGGGCAATGAGACGCTCTTTAAAATCAGGCTTTGAAAGATAAGGCTTAACTGCTGTTAAAAAGCTCTCTTTCATTCCTTTGAAAAGTTCCCCTACCCTGTCTTCAGGGACGAATGTGCGCTCCTTACGGTAGCGATAATAAACTTTGCCGTCTGTTTCTTCTTTAAACTTTTCGTAATAATAAGGAGAAGAAAAGTGAGAGGCCTCTGGCTCAACCCCTACCTGAGCAAGAAAGCCCACAAGCCACCTATCTCCGGCAAGTTTTCGGGAATAATCCCAAATTTCAAGTATCAAACCATTTGAAAGTGAAATTTTTTCAACCAATTTACCCTCCCAGAGTGGTTTGTGAATTTTAGATGGCGGAAGCCACTTGTAAGCCATTGGTTTTACCCACAGGAGCTGCAGTTTCCTCCTTTACAGGAAGCACAGACAGAGCCCTTACTTCCTCTAAAGCTGCCTTCACACTTAAATGCAACTGTTGACATTAGCTTTTCCACTTCCTTGCTTCTACACTTATGGCAGACTATGTCTTCCTCGTTGTTTCCCAAGATTAGCTCCTCAAAAACTTCTCCACAATCTTTACACTTAAACTCGTATATAGGCATTATCCCCTCCTCAAGATTTAATAGAAATTTTACATAAAGATATTTTAACACAAAATTATTGAGAAACTATAGAGCAGGCTA